>JBDUCE010000383.1:0-3292 GCA_040003635.1 Betaproteobacteria bacterium | reverse complement strand
ACAGGCGCACGGCCGTCGGGCGAAAATACTTCGCCTCTCAAGTGCAGGTCACCGCCTTGCATTACCTTTTCATCGGGAGCCAACACCAATGACTGGATGGCGTAGACACCCGCTGCCACCGCTGCCTGGGCGGCGATCGGGCGCTTCGCCCCCGCACTTTTGTCTTCATGAAAGGCAAGATACGCCTGGGTGACGGCCGCCGACGGGCCGTATTGCGCCACGGCGCCGTCCTTCAGCCACAACGCGTGCCGGCACAGCTTCTGGACGTGATACATGCTGTGCGAGCAGAGCAACAGCGTGCCGCCCTCGGCCAGGTAGGCTTCCATCCACGCGATGCATTTTTTCTGGAACGATTCGTCGCCGACCGCGAGCACTTCATCCGTAATCAGGATATCGGGCTTCAATGCGGTCGCCACCGCGAAGCCGAGCCGGACCACCATGCCCGAGGAGTAATGCTTGATCGGGTCATGGATGTGATCGCCGATATCGGCGAACGCTATGATCTCCTCGCGCTTGGCGGCGAGATTCTCGCGGCCAAGCCCGAGCAGCGCCGCAGCGAGCTCGATGTTGGCAAGCCCGGTGTATTCGGGATGAAACCCTGATCCCAGCTCGAGCAGCGCGCCCACCCGTCCGCGCGTGATCACGCTGCCGTGCGTGGGGGCGATCACGCCGGCGATGACTTTCAGGAGGGTGGACTTGCCGGCCCCATTTTCGCCGATGACGCCCAGCGACTCACCGCGCGCCATCTCGAAATTGACGTCGTGCAGCGCGCGAAACACCTGCGCGGCGCCGCGGCCGCGCAGGAGATCCCACACCAGGCGCACGCGTCCGCTGCGTGAATCGATCTTGGCGTAATCCTTCCCGACTCCCGACAACGCGAGGAGCGGTGTCACACGAAGTCCTCGAAATTCGGCGACAGGCGCAGGAACATCCAGCGTCCCAGGACGAACAACACTGCTGCCGCGGTTAGCGCCAGGAGATCGCGCCAATGCAAGGCGAGTTGACCGTCGAGCAACGCCTCGCGCAACCGATCGACGACCCAGGCGAACGGATTTGCCGCAACCCATGGTCGCACCCGGTCGGGCACGAGCGAAAGCGGATACAGGATGGGCGTGAGGTACATGAGGATCATGAGGACCGGCATCAGCACGTGCTCCACGTCGCGAATGAACACCTGCAACGCCGAGAAGCAAAGGGCGAGACCCGTCGTGGCGATTGCAACCATCACCCAGATCGGAAGGACGAGAAGGAATCCCTGGAACCGCACGGGCTCGCCGAACAACGCCAGCACCACGAGGACCGCCACGTACCCCGCGAAGTGCAGCGTGAAAGTCGCTGCAACCGATGCATACACCACGAGCTCATGCGGGAACGCCACTTTTCGAATCAGGCCGGCGTAACTTCCCAGGCTTACGGTCGCGCGCTGCAGCCCCTCCTGCGCTGCAAGCCACGGCCAGAGGGCGACCGCCACGAACAGCAGGAAGCTCTGGTCGCCGAAGCCGCGCGTCCTGAATACCTGGGTGAAGACGAAGTAATACACGGCGAGCAGCGCAAGCGGATGCAGCAGCGCCCAGGCGAGTCCGGTTGCACTCCCGAGATACCGACCGGAAAGCTCGCGGCGATAGAAGTTGATGAAAAGCGCGAGATTGCGGCGACGCGTGGACGCCGCGGGCGTACTGACGAAAGGGCGCGGTGCGGTGGCCAGGTTCGACTGCATCAATTCATTCATGGCGCCGCCCTGGCCTCATCGCGGCGGCCGCGTCACCAGGGCGTCGATCGCGGATTGATTGGTCCTGGTGGTGGGATCGCTGCTGAGGGCCGTCAATTTTGCATCCCGCACGTCCTTGATGTGCTGGGTCCGTATCTCCTTGATGATCTCGGCTTTATCCTCCTCAAAGGTGCGCTGTCCATGCTTGTTGCGATCCAGAAGGTACAGCTCTCGCGCTCGTGCGGTGAACTGGTCGGCTTTGGCATCGAAGTCGGCACCCGCGTCGTTCTCGATCCGCTGTATGTAAAGGAGCGCCAGCGCCTGGTCCGCCTCGGCCGGGGTCTGCTGCGCCGGTGGTGCCGGCTCGATTCCGGAGCTGCGGGCCTGTGCCGCCAGCGATTTCCGCAACAGGACGGTGTCAAGCAATGCCGCAATGCGTTTGGGACTGGTCGCGAAATCGAAGCGAAGGTTTTCGGGAAGCCTCTGAAGCTCGGCGTTGTAATCGGCCAGCGTCAGCCGGGCGAACCGGTTTTCGGCCAGGACGACGGATTCCGGATCCTCGGCGGCGAAAGCGGCGGCGGCGGTATAACCGCCCATGACCTGGAGGAGGAAACCTAGCGTGCAAAAAAGGAGGATTCGGTTCATCGATGGACCTGCGGTTGATCACTGCGCTGCGCCGCGCGCAGGACGCCAAAAAGCGAGGCCCCGCTTTAGCGAGGCCTCGCCTTGGATTTGACGCGGTCTGCTTAGGGCGCTTTGAGATCCACGCTTACGTCGCAGCTCGCACCGGCCGGACACGATGGCGTGCCACCATCGTACTCGTTCATCACATTGAAATAATAGGGGGTGCTTGGCGCCAGCACCGGATATCCGTAAGGGTTGGGTCCGATACTGAAGTACATGGTAACCCCGACCCCGACTCTCGCGCTGAGCGAACCCAGGCCGCACGGACTCGACGATAGTATCGCGGTCCGCAATACGGGCCCCCCGGCATATTCGGCGACGCTCAACCGGCCGATACCGTTCTTGGCGCCCGTCGTGAACGTCCCAACCAGGACGGTATTGCTGCCAAATTCGCCAACGGTGGTAGAAGGCGTCCGGATCGAGGTTCCCGATGTCGGCCACGTCAACGGCAACACCGACGTCGCCTTGGGATTGCAGGAGATGCCGCCGGGAATGCCACCGCCACCGCCACCGCCACCACCGCTCGAGGCCACGGTGATGGGTACGAAGATTACACCGCCTGCCACACTGCCGTTGAAGGGCGTGGCCTGGACGGTGGTGCTGGCCGAAGCACTTCCGGCGTAAGTGGACCCGCCCGGAGTGCCGTTCCACGACCAGCTCGTTGCCGGGGTACCGCTACACGTCCCCGTCAGGTTGAAGGTGCCGCCGCCAGCCGGCAGGCTGACTGGTGAGGGACTGACGAAGCAGCTGGTGGGCCCGCCCGCCGCCGGTGGGGTGGTAGTGCCGGCCACGCAATTGAACACGCCGCTATTGATCGACCAACTCGAGCAGCTCGACAGGGAAACGGTGGTGTCTGCCGCCGCGGGCGCCGCGGCGGCCAGAAGGCCAACGCCGGCAACG
>JBDUCE010000382.1:0-3296 GCA_040003635.1 Betaproteobacteria bacterium | reverse complement strand
CGCGATCAGACCGGCGCGCTCCAGCACCTTGAGATGCTTGGACACCGCCTGCAGCGAAATGGCGAACGGCTCGGCCAACTCGGTCACGCCGGCAGGGCCGCGCGTGAGCCGCGCCAGCATCGCGCGGCGCGTGGAATCCGATAGCGCCCCAAAGACGCGATCCAGCCGCTCTTCGGCTTTCGGGGAGGTGCGCAGGCGCGTACTTGACAACATGGCGGGCAAGGCAAAAGATAATCCAGACGGTTGAATGTTGCAACCGGTCGGTTCGACCCCCACCTCGAGGAGACTGCTTCATGGATTCGATCCACCAGGAAATGACCATCGACGCGGCGCAGAATCGCGTGCACGCCGCGCTTACCGACGCCCGCGAGTTCGCCGCCTGGACCGGCGCCCCCGCCACCATCGATCCCATCCCTGGAGGCGCCTTTTCATGCTTCGGCGGCATGATCGAGGGGCGCGTCCTCGAAAGCTCGCCACAGCGGATCGTGCAGGCCTGGCGGGTGGCCAACTGGCCTGCAGGACGCTATTCGATCGTCACGTTTGCAATCCTGGGCGAAGGCGCTTCCACGCGCCTGATCCTGGACCACGCGGCGTTCCCCGACGAGGAGCGGGCACATCTCGAGGGCGGCTGGGGCAAGATGTATCTCGAGCCGCTGAAGCGCCATCTCCAGACCTGACCCCACGCCGCCGTCGCCCGAGTGGGCGTCTGCCCCCAAAATGCCGGGCTCCGGATCGCAATTTGTATTGCGGAATCCACCGGAGAAGGCATAATGACATCGTCATGCCTGTGACACCGTCATTCACGCCCTCCACCGGAAGGAGTCGTTATGCTCAATTTCAATCGCGGTCCTGGCAGTCCCGACCCCAAAGATGCCGGCAAATTTGCGCTCAAGCCGGCGCTCTATGAACCCCCCGTGAACAATCCCGCATCGGGAAGCGGGGCGGCGCGCGCCACGGCCAATACGACCAATGCGGCCAGTCCGGCGCCGGCTCCCGCGGCGCGCGAGACGGCAGCCCCCGCGGCCGCAACCCCGCAAGCCAGCGGCGCGTCGCCCATGTCCGGCATGAATGAAGTCAATCCGGGCAGCAAGCTTGCAGTCGGCATCAACATCAAGCTAAGAGGCGTCGAGATCTCGGATTGCGATGCCCTGGTCATCGAAGGGCTGGTCGAAGCGACCGTCCATAGCAAGATGATGGAGATCGCGAAGCCCGGAAAGCTGACCGGTACCGCCAACATCGATATCGCGGAGATCCACGGTGATTTCTCCGGCGAGCTGACGGCGCGCACGCGGCTGGTCATTCATGGCACCGGCCGTGTTTCGGGCACCATTCGCTACGGCAAGCTGGTCGTGGCCGAAGGCGGCGAGCTCAGTGGGGACGTCAAGCGCATCGACGACGGGCAGTCACATGGGCAGGGCCATGCCCAGGCCCAGGCCCAGGCGTCGCATGGGCAGGCATCACCTGGACAGGCATCGCATGGGCAAGCACCTTCTGCCCCGCGGGTCGATGGAAGGCCGGCCATGCCCGCCGTCCCCGGCGTGGCCCGATCCGCCTGACGAGCCGAGGTCACAGGCCACGCTGCTGCAAGCGGGTGGCCTGGCGTGTGGTGGAGGCCTGACCTGCAGCGACAGGCTCCATCGGCTCGGCTGGAGCCGGTGGACGCCTGCGCCGCTCAATGCTGGTGTTCGACCAATCCTCCCGCGACTGGGTCCGTGACGAGTCCCCCGCCGGCGATCCAGGCTCGGGTGCTATCCGCTGCCCGCTCGATGAGCGCGCCGCAGCTTTCGTAGTCGTAGGGTGAAACATCGAGTGGACACAGCGGTGGCACTACCCGTAACTCGATTGAGCTTCGGTAGCGGGCGATATCGTTCACCAACTGGCGCGCCACCAGCAGGTTGAGCGAATGCAGCGCCTTGCCGATGGCCGTGGCCGGCACCCGTTTCAAGGCGCAGGCAAAACCCGTCGGCAACACCAGGATGCGCTGTGCCCCGAGGCCGATCGCGGCCGAAATCGGCGTGTTGTTGGAAACCCCGCCATCGACCAGTACACGGCCTCCGATCGACACCGAGGGAAACACGCCCGGGATCGCGGCGCTGGCGAGCACTGCCTCGACCGCCGGCCCGCTCGACAGGAGGACTTCCTCGCCGGAGAGCAGCTCGGTGGCAACGACGTGGATCGGCAGCGCCGCGCGCTCCAGGTCACCGTAGGTCAGATGCGTTTCCAGCAATCGCCGGAGAGCGTCGGGCCGCACCAGATAATCGCGGCGAAGCAACAGCGCAATCACGCTCGAAAGGCCGAGTGGAAAGATATGCTGGCGCCGCAATGCACGCCAGGTGGCGTCCATTTTGGCGACGCCCGCGAGCGTGGGCTCGGCGGCAAAGTAGGCGCCGTTGATGGCGCCGGCCGAAGCGCCGACGATGAGGTCCGGGTGCTCCCCGCGCTCGAGCAGCGCGCGGAGCATGCCGACCTCGATGGCGCCCAGGCTGCCACCGCCCGCGAGCACGAATGCCGTGATCATCGGGCGTTCGGAGACGACTGCTGCCGTTCTCCCGGTGCAATCGCGGCGCCTTCGATCCGATGGCGTCGCATCGCCTCGGCGACGAATCCCGAGGCTTTCATTTCCTCGATAAAATCGGCCAGATAGCGCACCCCGGCGGGACGGCCCTTGGGTGTTGCCATCGCCTGCCGGATCACCATGAAGCGCCCGGGAAGAAGGTGCACCCCGGGTATGCGCCGGGCATCGGCTTCGAGCTGTTGCTTCACGCCGGCGGCGACGTCGAGGGCTTCGGCGACCATCATGTCGGTCACCGCGGGAGAGGTCGGTGCGCGAACGATTTGCGCGCGCTTCAATTCCCGCGTGAGATAGAGATCGTAGGCGCTGCCTGCGCCCGCCACGACGCGTACGCCATCGCGATCGACGTCTTCGTTGGTCTTGAGGGTCGAGCCGTTAGCGACGAGGTACGCCCCCTCGATGAGTACATAGGGCGCGGTGTAATCCATGTCGACCGCCCGCGCCGGGTCGATGGCTACAAAGGCCACGTCCCACTGCCGGCTCGTGAGCCCCTCCACCACTTTTCCTGCCGCCGTGAAAGTGACGAGCTCGACCGGCACGCCAAGACGCCTGCCGAGCTCGAAGGCGAGGTCCACCGAGATGCCACGCGCCGCGCCCGTGACTGCATCGCGGGTCGCGAGGATCGGATTGCCGAAGTTGATCGCGGCGCGCAGGGTGCCGCCCGGCGCAAGCTCGGCGACGGCGACTGGCGGTGCTGGGGTCATGGGCGTGAGCGTGCCACAGG
>JBDUCE010000381.1:0-3324 GCA_040003635.1 Betaproteobacteria bacterium | reverse complement strand
TGCGGCAGGCGGGGTGCGTCATCGCCCGGACCTGAGTGGGTACATGAGGATTCCGGGCACCGTGCAACGCCGCAACCGACCGTCGCCGTAGTTTTGCACGACCGAATCGCCTCAAGGGCAACCGCATGGCCCATGCGACGCTGAGTGTGCGTAGCCTGGCCAAGCAGTTCAAGGTCGGCACCACCGCAGTAACGGCGGTGGATCAAGTGTCGTTCGACGTCGACGGCGGCGAGTTTTTCACAATGGTGGGCGCCTCCGGCTGCGGCAAAACGACGACCTTGCGCATGATCGCGGGCCTGGAACAGCCAACGTCGGGGACCATCACCGTCGACGGTCGTGATTTCATGAAGGTGCCGCCGCAGCATCGCAATATCGGGATGGTGTTCCAGTCCTATGCATTGTTCCCGCACCTGACGATCTTCGAGAACGTCGCCTACGGCCTGCGTTTGCGCGGGATAGGAGGCACGGAGATCGCCCGTCGCGTCGCGGCGACACTCGCCTTGTTGCATCTCGGGCCGTATGCCCAACGACATCCGGCCGGGCTCTCCGGCGGGCAGCAGCAGCGGGTGTCGATCGCACGTGCGCTGGTGTACGAACCGACGATGCTGCTGCTCGACGAACCGCTGGCCAATCTCGACGCCAAGCTCCGCGTATTGATGCGGGAGGAGTTGCGCGCGCTGCAACGCCGACTCGGCATTACCACCCTCTATGTGACGCACGACCAGGAGGAAGCGACCGCAGTTTCCGACCGCCTGGCCGTATTCAATCTCGGACGACTCATCCAACTCGGAACGCCGGAAGCGATCTATACCTGCCCGCAGACGTTGTTCGTGGCCGACTTCATCGGCCGCGCCAACTTCCTTCCGGTGCGACGGGATGCCGGTGGCTCGGCGGCCGGGGCGATCACGCTTCGTACCGGCGCCCGCCTGCAGCCGGAGCGCCGGTTCGCATTGCAGACCGATGAAGCGCAAAGCCTCGGGGCGGCAGACGATGGCCTGGTGATGATCCGGCCCGAGCATCTCGCGCTTGATCTCGCCGATGGCGATATTCCGTGTCGGGTGCAGCGCGTCCAGCTTCTGGGCGGATTGATCCGCTACACGGTGCAATCCGACGCCTCGCCCGGCGCGCTGCTGGTCGAGACCACACGGCCGTTGCCCGGCATCGCCGAAGGCAGTGGCGCTCTGCTGCGCATTTCGCCGGCCGACGCCATTCTCTACCATCGCTGAATCGATGCCCGCTGCCGCAGCCGACGGTTACGCGCGGGAATGGGGTCCGCTTGCACTTGGCGTGGCCGTCGCGCTGATCGCCGTTGTCTTTCTGATCTATCCGCTCGCCAACGCCATGCTGCTGGCGTTCGTCAGGAACGGTGAAGCACCGGGATGGGCGAGCCTGACGCTCGCTAATTTTGCGCGATTTGCTACCGCCACCAGCTACCAGCGGGCACTGTCGAACTCCATCTATTCGGGCCTCACAGCAACGATTCTGGCAACGGTGCTGGCGTTGCCGATGGCGTACGCGGTGGCGCGCATCGAGGTTCCGTTGCGCGGATTGCTGTGCGCGATGAGCGTCGTGCCGCTGATCTCGCCGCCCTTTATCGGCGCGTACGCATGGATCATCGTCCTGGGAAAGAACGGCACGATTACGCAATGGGTGCACGCCTGGACAGGATGGACGCTCCCCGCCATTTACGGTCCGAGGGGCGTCATCATGGCACTGGCGCTGTCCTATTTTCCCTACGTGTTTCTGATCGTCCAGGCGGCGCTTGCCGCCGCCGATCCCCACATCGAGGACGCCGCGCGCATGGCCGGCGCGAGCAGGGCGCGCATCATCCGCACGATCACACTGCCGTTGGCGTTTCCCGCCATCGCCGCTTCGATGCTGATCGTGTTCATCAAGGCCATTGGCGATTTCGGCGTGCCCTCCATCCTGGGCGGCGAGTTCCAGGTTCTGCCGACGCTCATCTATTACCAGATCCACGGGTTTTTCAACCTCAATGCCGCCTCCGCGATCGCTGCGGTCAACGTGCTCCTGACGCTGCTGGCGATGTTCGCGCTGGGATGGGTGACTCGCCACCGCAACTATGCGACGGTGGGTGGCACCGCCGGCGCAGCGGTGCGGTTGGCGAACCCCGGCGCGCGCGCGTTCGGCAACATCTACTGCTGGCTGGTGATTCTGGTCGCGATACTGCCGCAGCTCGTCATCGCACTGGCCTCCTTCGCCGGGCGCTGGCCCGGAACCATGTTGCCCGAGAGTTACACGCTCGAACACTACCGGCGCGTCGGCTCGCAACTGACGCAGCCCATCCTCAACAGCCTCATGCTGGCCGGCGTCGCGACTGCGCTGTGCATCGCATTCGGCACCGTGACGGCATACGCCAGCGCACGAGGGCGCCTGCGCGCGCGCTGGGCGCTGGACGTGACCATCATGCTGCCCTTTGTATTGCCGGGACTCGTCGTCGGCGTCGCTTACCTCACTGCGTTCAACAGTGGACCCGTGGTCCTGACCGGGACCGCAGTCATCCTGGTGCTCGCCTATTTCACGCGCCGCGTCGCTTTCGTATTCCGGACCGTCAGCACGGCCATCGCCCAGATCGATCCCAAGCTGGAGGATGCCTCGAAGATCTGCGGTGCCGGCTGGAGCACGACCATGCGGCGGGTACTGGTGCCCCTCGCCGCGCCGGCCGTCCTGTCCGGGGCGATACTCGTCTTTTCGACACTGATCGGCGAGATCAGCGCCACCGTACTGCTCTACTCGGCGAAATGGAAAACAATCTCCATCGCCATCTACGAGCTCGTGCTTGGGGACCAACTGGCCGAGGCCAGTGCCATCGGTACGATCACGACCGTGATGACCCTGTTGCTGGTGTTGCTGGCGAGCCGGCTTGCCGGCAAGAACATGGCCGATCTTTTTCGCTAGGCAGCGCGCATCATCATGGCCGCAAGCACCGCGTATAGCGCCGGTGTCGCCGCGATGGTTTCGTTACCGGCGGTCAAGCTGTTTCCTGCCAGGAATTCGTTGACACAGCCGCCCGCTTCCTCCACCAGGAGCAAGCCTGCCAGGACGTCCCAAGCGTACAAATGTCGCTCGGCGTAACCATCGAGACGGCCATCGGCGACGCGGGCAAGGCCGAGCGCCGCCGAACCCGCCTGCGTTACATTGACACCCGCGCGCAGCAACGCTGTCACCATGGTGCCGAAGTCTTCGATCCCGGTACGCGACGAGTACCCGACATCGACGGTCGCGCCCGCCACCTCGGTGGTGCCGCTCACCCGGATCAGCGTGTTGTTGCAGCGCGCGCCCGCGCCGCGTTGGGCGGAATAAAGC
>JBDUCE010000380.1:0-3329 GCA_040003635.1 Betaproteobacteria bacterium | reverse complement strand
TGAAAGCCTCCGAGATCCGTAGCAAGTTCCTGCAATTCTTCGCCGACCGCGGGCATACGATCGTGCCGTCCTCGTCGCTGGTGCCGGCGAACGATCCCACGCTGCTGTTCGTGAACTCGGGCATGGTGCAGTTCAAGGATGTTTTCCTTGGCGTCGAAAAGCGTCCCTACACCCGCGCCACTTCCTCGCAGCGCAGCCTGCGTGCCGGCGGCAAGCACAACGATCTCGAGAATGTCGGCTACACCGCGCGGCATCACACGTTTTTCGAGATGCTCGGCAACTTCAGCTTCGGCGATTACTTCAAGCGCGATGCGATTCGATTCGCCTGGGAGCTCCTGACCAAGGTCTACCAGCTGCCGCCGGAAAAACTGTGGACCACGGTCTACATCGACGATGACGAAGCCTTCGACCTGTGGACGAAGGATATCGGCGTCCCTGCGGAAAGGTGCATTCGCATCGGCGACAACAAGGGCGCGCCGTACGCCAGCGATAACTTCTGGCAGATGGCCGACACCGGTCCCTGCGGTCCTTGCTCGGAAGTCTTCTACGACCACGGCCCGGGAATTCCGGGCGGGCCGCCGGGCTCATCCGACGCCGAGGCTGATCGCTTCATCGAGATCTGGAATCTCGTGTTCATGCAGTTCAACCGCGATGACAAGGGCGTGATGCACGCGCTCCCCAAGCCGTCGGTCGACACGGGTATGGGGCTCGAGCGACTCGCCGCGGTGTTGCAGGGCGTACATTCGAACTACGAGATCGACCTGTTCCAGGACCTGATTCGCGCCGCGGCGCGCGAGATCGGCGCCACCGATCTGGCGAACCCGAGTCTGCGGGTGATCGCCGACCATATTCGCGCCTGCGCGTTCCTGGTGGTGGATGGCGTCATCCCCGGCAACGAGGGCCGCGGCTACGTGTTGCGCCGGATCATCCGGCGCGCGATCCGTCACGGCTACCAGATGGGACAGCAGCAACCGTTCTTTTATCGCCTGGTCGAGGATCTCGATCGCGTGATGGGCGAGGCCTATCCCGATCTGCGTCGCGACAAGACGCGCGTGGCGCAGGTGCTCAAGGCCGAGGAAGAGCGCTTCGGCGAAACGCTCGAGCACGGCATGAAGATGCTCGGCGAGGCTTTGGCCGGCGGCAGGAAGACGCTCGATGGCGAAACCGCCTTCACGCTGTACGACACCTTCGGCTTCCCGCTCGACCTCACCGCGGACGTATGCCGCGAGCGGGGAGTCACGGTCGATCAGGAGGGCTTCGATCGTGCCATGGAGGCGCAGCGCCAGCGCGCGCGTGCGGCCAGCCATTTCAAGTCCGGCGCGGTGCTCGACTACACCGGCCAGAAAACGCTTTTCCGTGGCTATGACACCCTCAATGCCGAGGCGCGCGTCACCGCACTCTACAAGAATGGATCGCCGGTGGAATCGCTGAGCGCGGGGGAGCGGGGCGTAGTGGTCCTCGACCAGACGCCGTTCTATGCCGAAGCGGGCGGGCAGGTGGGTGATCGCGGCGAGCTTTCCAGGTCGGGGGTTTGCCTCACGCTGTTCGCGGTGGAGGATACGCAGAAGATCCTCGCGGATGTGTTGGGTCACAGCGGCGAGCTCAAGACGGGCGAGCTGCGCGTGGGCGATATCGTGGCGGCGCAGGTCGATCATGCCGCGCGCGCTCGCACCATGCGCAATCATTCGGCAACACATCTCATGCACAAGGCGTTGCGCGACGTGTTGGGCACGCACGTGATGCAGAAGGGCTCCCTCGTCGACGCCGACAAGACCCGCTTCGATTTCGCGCACAACGCCCCGTTGACCGATGACGAGATTCGCCGGGTCGAGATGAGCGTCAACCACGAGATCCTGCACAACGCCGCGACCGAGGCGCGCACCATGGCCTTCGACGACGCCGTCGCCCACGGCGCAATGGCGCTCTTCGGCGAGAAATACGGCGACGAGGTGCGCGTGCTGTCGATCGGCACCTCGAGCGAGCTCTGTGGCGGGACGCATGTCACCCGCACCGGCGACATCGGCTTTTTCAAGATCGTCGGCGAAGGCGGCGTCGCAGCGGGCATCCGCCGGGTCGAGGCCGTGACCGGGGACAATGCGCTCGCCTGGGTGCAGGCTCAGGAAACGAAAATGGCGGCGGCGGCCGCGGCGTTGAAGGCTCCGGCGGCCGAAATCGAGAGTCGCATCCATCAGCTCCTGGCGAGTGCCAAGGCCACCGAGCAGGAGCTCGCCCGGCTGAAGGCGCGACTGGCCGCATCCCAGGGCGACGATCTCGCCGGGACGGCCACCGACGTCAAGGGTGTCAAGGTGCTCGCCGCTGCGATGGACGGTGCCGACGCCAAGGCGTTGCGCGAAACGCTCGACCAATTGAAACAAAAGCTCAAGTCCGCCGCCATCGTGCTCGGAGCGGTCACCGACGGCAAGGTCACGCTGATCGCCGGGGTGACGCCCGACCTGATGGCCAGGGTGAAGGCGGGCGAGCTTGTCAATCACGTCGCGCGCCAGGTAGGCGGCAAGGGCGGTGGCCGAGCCGACATGGCGCAAGCCGGCGGCACCGAGCCCGCGCATTTGCCGGCCGCGCTCGCCAGCGTCAACGCCTGGGTCGGCGAACGATTGTAAGTTTGCAACGCGTCGTGCTCACGACGCGATGCCTGCATCACGATGGGAGGAGACGCATGCTGCGCCCGGACGTGACACTGGCTGCTCTCAACGCACGCGGCACCGGCAAGCTGCCGGGCCTGGTCGGCTTCCGAGTGCTCGCGCTCGAAGACCGGATGGTGACGGCGCAGATGGAAATAACGCCACAGCTCCTCGCGCCCAACGGTTTCCTGCACGCCGCCAGCATCATCGCCCTGGCCGACACCGCGTGCGGCTACGGCTGCCTGGCGCATTTGCCCGAAGGCGCGGAAAACTTCACCACCGTGGAGTTGAAGAGCAATTTCCTGGGCACCGCGCGTGACGGCATGCTGGACTGCATCGCGCGCCCGGCGCATCTGGGCAACACCACCCAGGTATGGGATGCAACCGTCACGCGCCAGAGCGATGGCCGCGCGATCGCGCTCTTTCGCTGCACGCAGATGGTTCTGTGGCCGCGGGCTCGCGCTTGAACCCATCCCTGCGAACGTCCTGAACATCGTCATCCCTGCGAACGTCCTGAACATCGTCATCCCTGCGAACGCAGGGACCCAATTTGATTTTGACTGGGCCTATTTCGAGGCCGCTAAAATGGATTCCCGCGTTCGCGGGAATGACGGAGAGTGGTCATGCACTCGCGCAATGTTCGAGCGTTCGCGGGAATGACGGAGAGTGGTCATGCACTCGCGCAATGTT
>JBDUCE010000379.1:0-3333 GCA_040003635.1 Betaproteobacteria bacterium | reverse complement strand
AATATCCGCGATCTCCTGCCGTTGCTGGAGCAGGTGGCCAAGGCCGGCAAGCCGCTCCTGATCATCGCCGAAGACGTCGATGGCGAAGCGCTCGCCACCCTGGTCGTGAACAACATTCGCGGGATCCTCAAGACCACGGCCGTCAAGGCGCCAGGGTTCGGTGACCGGCGCAAGGCGATGCTCGAAGACATTGCCATCCTGACCGGCGGCACGGTGATTGCGGAAGAGCTCGGCTTGAAGCTCGAGAACGCGACGTTGAAGGACCTCGGTCGCGCCAAGAAAATCGAAGTGGGCAAGGAAGACACGACCATCATCGACGGCGCCGGCGAAAAGGCATCGATCGAAGCTCGGGTGAAGAACATCCGCAAGCAGGTCGAGGAAGCGACTTCGGATTACGACAAGGAAAAACTGCAGGAGCGTGTCGCCAAGCTGGCTGGCGGTGTTGCGGTGATCAAAGTCGGTGCGGCTACCGAAGTCGAGATGAAGGAAAAGAAGGCGCGCGTCGAGGATGCGCTGCACGCGACCCGTGCGGCCGTCGAGGAAGGCATCGTGGCCGGTGGCGGCGTGGCATATCTGCGCGCGCGGGCCAACCTCAAGAATCTGAAGGGCGCCAACGCCGACCAGGACGCAGGCATCAAGATCGTGCTGCGGGCAGTCGAGGAGCCGATGCGCCAGATCGTGGCCAATGCCGGCGACGAGCCCTCCGTGGTCATCAACAAGGTTGTCGACGGCAAGGGCAATTTCGGCTTCAACGCCCAGACCGGTGAATACGGCGACCTCGTGGAGATGGGTGTCGTCGATCCGACCAAGGTGACGCGCTTTGCGCTGCAGAACGCGGCTTCGATCGCGGGCCTGATGCTTACCACCGATGCGATGGTTGCCGAGCACCCGAAGGAAGACAAGGGTGGCGGCATGGGTGGTGGTGGCGGTGGCATGGGCGGCATGGGCGGCATGGGCGACATGGACATGTAATCGAATGTGCATTGACGCTCTCAAAAACCCCGCTTCGGCGGGGTTTTTTTCGGACGCTCCGGCCCGCGCGTGACGCAAATATCGCCGTGACCGCCGCGGCGCGGTCCGTTGGTGTCGGCAGGTACCGGCACGAGTGCACAAGAAACGGGGCAGCGGTTTACATGGGTCGCGGGCGCATGTCCCGGCGTTGGCGGCACGGGAACAACAGTTCGCAAACGGGGACCGCCATTCGCGCCCCGGCCCGCTACGTGGCTAAAGACAATTGATTTAGACTAGCGCCGTGTCCGCGCTGGACACCAAAACCGGAACAACGGTCATTCGCGGTACCGCGCGAGATGGGGCAACAGATCAAGGGGCCATGAACTCCGGACTTCTATTCGTGCTCGCGATGAGTGTCCTGGCCGTCGCGGTGGTGATCGGCCTCGTGCGCCGCGAGCGCGAGGCGGCCGGCGGCGCGCGCGGAGGGATTGACGGCGATATCACCGCCGCACAATGGACCGAGGGCGAGACCACGCGTCTCTTGTCATCGGCGGAGTTGCCGGGCCTGTACTTGCTGCGGCCGCGCTTCCTTTCCAAGGGCGAAGGCGTGGTGTTCCTGCTTATCAAGGCGGCGTTCCCGCGGCACGAAATATTCGCCCGCGTTCGGCTGGCCGACGTGTTGCAGGTCAAGATCGGTCCGCAGGGCATGGAGCGACTGCGCGCGTTTCGCAAGATCGCCAACCAGCACGTCGGATTCGTCATTTGCGATCGTGACATGACGATTCTTGCGATCGTCGATTCGCGGGAGCCGGATCAGGTCATCAATCCGCGCGATCAGAAGCTCGAGATCATCAAGCAGCGCTGCCTGCAGGCGGCGCAGGTGAAGTACGTGTGCGTATACCCACCGCAACTGCCGAAATATCGCGAGCTGCGGGAAAAAATACTCGGTCCCGCCGCCGATCTGGTCTGATCGGGCGAACCGGCGAGCTTGCCCAGGGCCTGCTGGATCAGTGCATGTAGCGATTGAACGCCCATAACAGGATCACGGCTCCCACCACGGAGAGGATCCAACCCGCGGGATGGAACTTGCCGGTCGGCGAACGAAAAATCAGGCTCGAGATCACACCGCCCACGAGCGATCCGCCGATACCGAGGAGCGCGGTATACCAGAATCCCAGCCCGTCCATGCCCGGCATGATCGCCCGGGCGATCAGCCCGACGATGAAGCCGACAATGATGGTCCATACAATGCTCATGATGCCCACGTTGCGTTCCTTTCAAGTATGCGAAGGTGCCACGCTCGACCTAGGCCAGCGGGGTTGCTGCCATGCTACCACGCGCTCTCGCAGCCTTCCCTGGCCTGGAAGGTTGTAAGCACCGGTCGCTCCCTGCGACTCATCGTCATGACCACATTTCGCTCGACCTGGGTGCTGCTCGCTTGCCTGACCGTGCTGGGCGCGGGCCAGTCCGCGCTCGCGGCGGGTGCTCCGGGGGCTTGTCACGCATCAAGCGGCTCCGGTACTTTGCCTCTGGTCGAGCTTTTCACGTCGGAAGGCTGCAGCAGCTGCCCTCCGGCGGACCGCTGGCTGTCCGGGACTTTTCCTCCGGGCACCAAGGGTTCGCCCACCGCCGCGGTGCTCGCGTACCACGTCGATTACTGGGATCAGCTCGGCTGGCGCGATCGCTTCGCCAGCGCGGCGTACACCGAACGACAGTACGCGGCGATGCGCGTCAACCATGCCCGCGTCGTTTACACCCCGCAGGTGCTCCTGCAAGGTCGGGATCGCGGCATGTGGAACGACGCTTCAGGGCGAAACGGGCTCGGCGCATTGGCCGAAAAAGCACCGCGGGCGCGCATTGCACTGGATGTGCGCCATGAAGCGGACGGTATTGCCATCGATGTCGATGCGGCCACGACTGCGCGTTCGGGGAAACCGATCGTGATGCTGGCATTGACCGAGAGCGGCCTTGGCTCCGAAGTCCGCGCCGGCGAAAATGCCGGCGTTCACCTGGTGCACGATCACGTGGTGCGGGCGTTCGAGACCGGCCCGGCCTTCGACCCGCAGGGCAACGCGCGCGGTACGGTACGCCTGCCGTTACCGGGCGAGCGCGGTCGCGACGCCTCGATCGTCGCGTTCGTGCAGGACCGCGCGACCGGCGAAGTGCTGCAGTCGATCGTGTTTCCGCTCTGCCCGCCCGCTTGAGCGCAAGTGCATGGGCGGATAATCCTCCGCCGCGCTTGCCCCAACGTCCTCCGACATCGCGATGGCCGTGCCCGGTTGAATGCGGCAATCACCCAACGCGGCAATCACCCAACGCGGCAATCACCAGAACGCCATTCGATGGGATGAAAGCGCCTGCAGCGCGGCGCCCACAACCTGG
>JBDUCE010000378.1:0-3368 GCA_040003635.1 Betaproteobacteria bacterium | reverse complement strand
AGCGCTTCGCTGCCCGCGTGCACGAGCTCGAGCTTGGGCGAGGTCAGCGCCTGCCATAGCAGCCAGCGGGGAAAGCGCGCGAGCTCGCGTTCGAGCAGGAACGCCGGGGGATTGGAAAAGGCGTGGAAGCGATCCCACCCGCCGATCTCGATCGCGCCGAGCTGCGGATGGTCGAAGGGTTGCCACGTCCGGTGAGCGAGCCCCGAGAGCGCAGTTTCGTTCCAGCGATAGAGCTTCAAGTCATCCTCGGGCGGGTGATCGCGGAACCAGTCGATGTAGCCGTAATCGGCAATGCCCGCCTCACGCATCGGGCTCCAGATTTCCACGACCCAGCTGTAGAGTCCCAGATGCTCGTAGATCCAGTCGAACGTGCCGCCGATCACCGCCTTGGGGTGATAGCGGAACTCGTGATAAACCGAGATGGCAGGGTAACCGGTGAGCTCGGTGCCCTTCTTGCCTGCCTTTTGGTAGAACCACAGGTCTTCGGCGTGCATCTCGGTATCAGGCAAATGCTCGAAGGGACGCAGCAGCACCCCGCTCCAAGTATGGAACGTGGTGCCGGCGGTGATGTTGGAATGCGATGCGATGAAGCTCACGACGGCGCGCACCTCGGGTTCCGAGGTGGGAAACGGGCCGGCACCGAGCTGCTCGTACTCCTGGCGCCAACTTGCGGGAAAATTTCTATTAAGATCAATCCCATGCTTTGGCTTCTTGATCTTTAGCGTAAAGCCGTCGTAGTCCTCCAGCGAACCTTCCGGAAGGATGCGGTAGTAGCTACCGCCGGTTTCAGTTGGGTCGCGCCGCACCATCAGCGCCGGCGCCTCGGGGTGCGATTTCCACAGACCGTTGGGGTCCGGCACGCGCATTTGCAGGATGCGACCGTCGCCGTCGATGTCCTCGACCGTCAATCCCTCGATCGCTTCTTCATCATGGGGATACGGCCGGGTGCTCGAGCGAATCCACTTCGGCTGGTCGGCGAGCGCCCATTCAGCGCCGTCGGGATTGATCCGGGGACAAATGTAGAAAGCCCGGGTATCGAGCGCCCGCGTGATCTCGGCGTCGGTGCCATGCCCCGTGAGCAGGGTATGAATGAAATAGAGGTTGGCCGCCGAAGCCGCGACCTCGGTCGCATGAATATTGCCGTCGACCCAGAAGGCGGGCTTTTCCGCCGCCGGACCGGTGGCGGCGTTGGTCACGGTCAGCACCCAGATCTCGCGTCCCTCGTGACTTTTGCCGGCCGATTCAAGCGTTGCAAGTTGCGAATATTCGGCCGCGAACCCCTGGAGCAATGCCGTGAGATCCGGATAGCGATAGAACCGATCGAAGGCGATGGCGGGCATGAACAGGCAAGAGGCAGGCGCAGCGCGAAGTGTCAGGGCCTGCACCGCGCGGCGTCAAGTTGGATGGAAGCGAAGTTTGGCTTGCACTGCCTCGATGCCGTATATTTGTACGGTACCCGGTGATTCCTTTGGTGGCTACCCCTTCGACAGCGCTTTTAGTCAGTTCATTGCTCCCCGCCTACGCCGAGCTGCATTGCCTCTCCAATTTTTCATTCCTGCGGGGTGCCTCGCATCCCGAGGAATTGGTGGAACGCGCCCGAGCACTCGGTTACCACGCGCTGGCGCTCACCGACGAGTGCTCGGTGGCGGGCGTGGTGCGTGGACATGTCGCCGCCAAGGAATGCGGACTCAAGCTCCTCATCGGTAGCGAGCTCAGGCTGGCCGATGGCGAGAGGCTGGTTCTGCTTGCCACCAACCGCGAAAGCTACGGCAACCTCACCCAGCTCATCACCTGCGGGCGCCGGCAGGCACCCAAAGGCGAATATCGACTGTGCCGTGAGGACGTGGCGCGGCATGCAGGCGGGCTTCTGGCACTCTGGATTCCTCCGCCCCCGGCGGTGGACGACGATGCCGGCGCCGTCGAAGAAGCGCAATGGATTCGCGACCTTTTTGACCATCGCGCATGGCTCGCCGCGGGACTTTTTGCGCGGGCGCAGGATCAGCGCCGCGTCGCCCGCCTGATGCGTATCGCCGCCGCTACCGGCCTGGCCGTCGTCGCCGCGGGGGATGTGCACATGCATGTACGTGCCCGCCGCCCGTTGCAGGATACCCTGACCGCCATCCGGCTCGGCCGACCGCTCGCCGAGTGCGGCTATGCGCTTTTTTCCAATGGCGAGCGTTACCTGCGCTCACGCGGCCGGCTGGCCGCGCTTTATCCCGAAGCGTGGTTGGCGGCAAGCGTGGAAATTGCCGATCGCTGCAACTTCTCTCTCGATGAGCTGCGCTACGAGTACCCCGAGGAAATAGTGCCTGCGGGCGCCACCCCGACCTCGCATTTGCGCGCACTCGTGGAAGAAGGCCTGGTGCGGCGTTTTGGCGCGACGGACGCCGTGAGTGCGGATGTGCGCGGTCTCATCGAGCGCGAGCTCGCATTGATCGCCGATCTCAACTACGAGCCCTACTTTCTCACCGTGCACGACATCGTGGCGTTTGCGCGCCGCGAGCACATCCTGTGTCAGGGCCGTGGCTCCGCCGCCAATTCCGCGGTGTGCTACGCGCTCGGCATTACCGAAGTCGATCCTTCGCGCATGAGCATGCTGTTCGAGCGGTTCATCTCCAAAGAGCGCAAGGAGCCGCCGGATATCGACGTCGATTTCGAGCACGAGCGGCGCGAAGAAGTGATGCAATATATCTACCGCAAATATGGCCGCGACCGCGCCGCACTGGCGGCCACGCTCATCACCTATCGCCCCAAGAGCGCGGTGCGCGACATCGGCAAGGCGCTGGGTCTCGATCTCGCCCAGGTCGATCGACTGGCCGGCGTGCTCGGGTGGTGGGAAGGCCGCACCGTGGCGCCGGAGCGGATCCGCGAAGCCGGATTCGAGCCCGACCATCCGGTCATCGTGCGTCTGGTGAGCCTTGCCGACGCGTTGATGGGTTTTCCGCGCCACCTGTCGCAGCATGTCGGGGGCTTCGTGATCGCGCGCGGACTGCTCGAACGCATGGTGCCGGTCGAAAATGCAGCGATGGCCGAGCGCACCGTCATCCAGTGGGACAAGGATGACCTCGACGCGCTGGGACTGCTCAAGGTCGATTGCCTCGCCTTGGGCATGCTCACCGCCATTCGCAAGTCGCTCGACCTGATCGGCCGGTTTCGCGGCCGGCCGCTACGCATGCAGGACATCCCGGCCGAGGATCCCGCCGTCTACGAAATGGCGCGGCGCGCCGACACCATCGGGGTATTCCAGATCGAATCGCGCGCGCAGCAGGCCATGTTGCCGCGGCTGAATCCAGAGTGCTTTTACGATCTGGTCATCGAGGTCGCGATCGTGCGCCCGGGCCCGATCCAGGGCGGCATGGTCCATCCCT
>JBDUCE010000028.1:0-11372 GCA_040003635.1 Betaproteobacteria bacterium | reverse complement strand
GAAAGCCCGTCGACTCGGTCGGACGCTGCTTCTGCACGTCGCGCGCAATGGCAAGCGCCTCGCGCAAGCGATCGTTGCCCAGGTCGAGGTTGATCAGCCCACGCTGCGCCATGACGAGGTCCGGCTTGATGGCGAGCGCCTTTCTGAGGCTTTGCACCGCACCATCGAGATCCTTTTGCTGCGCCTGCAACTCCGCGATGCGTAAATACGGACTCGGAGAACCGGGCGCGGCTTCGGACCACCGCTTGAAATTCGCCATCGCCTGATTGACGTCTCCTGCCGCCTGTTGCGCAACACCGAGCGCCTCGAGGATCTCCGGCCGGCCCGGGATGGCGACCAGGGCTTCCTCACCTGCGGCGACGGCCCGCTTCGGTGCTTTGATGCGCAGAAAATAATCCATGAGCGCCAGGTGAGGAGCGATCTCGGCCGGACGTGCGGCCACAGCCTTGTTGAGCAGCGCGACCACCTCTTCCGGCGGCGCCTTGTCATGCTCGCGCATGCTTGCCAGCGCCATCACGACCTGGCTGTTGGCAGGTTTCCTGGCGATCGCGTCCTCGAGCCGCTTTTGCGCCACAGCCGGCTTCTTCTCGGCGATGTCGAGACGCGAGAGGTTCGCCAGCGCCGGGAAGAAATCCGGATCGATGGCAAGCGCGCGCTCGAAACTCTTGCGGGCGCCCGCGTTGTCGCTCTTCCCAAGCAGGGCGAGACCGCGCAGGTTCGGGGTCATCGGCATGTTCGGCCGCTTCGCCTCGAGGGCGTCGATGGCCGTGAGCGCCTTGTCGAACTGGCGTTGTTGCAGGCTGGTGGCAATGAGCGCCAGGTCCGGCCGCGTCTCGGTATCGGCTGCAGCAGCGGCCTCGAGCTCGCGTACGCCGCGATCGGTTTCACCCATGGCAAGACGGGTCAGCGCCAGCCCCGTGCGCGGCCGGGTGCCGGCGGGATCGAGCGCTGCCGAGCGCTCGAAGAAACGGGCGGCGGTGGCAGGCTCGCCCGCCTGCAGATAGACCTCGCCAGCAACGTTCAGCATCGCGGCGTCCTTGCCGATTCCGCCAAGAACCGGCTTCAGCGCTTCAAGCGCCTTCGCAGGTTGGCCTTCCTTCACATACGCGGCGATCAACAGCTTCCGCGCCTGGCTTTGCTCCGGTGCCCGCTGGAGTACCCTGAGCAGGCTGGCCTCGGCTTGGCCGTAGGCACCAAGCTCGTAATCGATCGATCCGGCGAGGAGCATTCCGGGAAGGTTGTCCGGCAATATCTGCAGTTGTTGCTGGATCGCATCACGGGCTGACTTGTAGTCGCCGGCCTGCGCGCGAGCCAGGGCCGTGAAGTACAACGTTTGCGGGTCGCGCGGCGCCACCACCTTCATCGCCGCCAACGCCGTGGCGGCCTCTTCTGCCTTGCCTTCGCGGATGAGCAGACCCACCAGTGCTGCGTGCGCAGGTAAATAATCGCGCCTCACCTCGATCGTCTTGCGATAGGCGCTTGCCGCCGCGTCGGACTCCCTTTGATACAGAGCGATATCGCCTTTGAGCATCCACGCATCGGCAAGCGCCGGCAAGGCGGCGACCGTCATGTCGATTTGCGCGAGCGCCCCTGCGACATCCCCGGTCTGTGCTTTCAGACGTGCGTCCGCGACCAGCGCAGGCCCATTTCGGGGATCGGCGCTCAAAGCGGCCGCAAACGCCTGGCGGGCGAGATCGACCTTGCCGAGTCCCGCATACGCCTGTCCGAGCGCCGTTTGCAATTCGGCAACCCCCTCCGGGCTTTTGGCGGTGCTCGACGCGAACTCGTCGACGACCTTCTGGAACTGCTGGAGCAGCGCGGTGGCGTGGGCAAGCGGCGGGTCCACCTGCTCGGGTGGATATTTGAGCTCGCGCGCCTTGCGCAGCTCCTTTTGCGCGGCCGGAACATCCTCCGCGCGCAGCAGCGCGACGCCGAGCAGATAGCGGGCTTCGGCGAGATCGGGATCCTGCTGCAGCGCGTTCTTGAGCTGGATGACTGCCGCCTTCGAATCGTTCCGGGCGAGGTAATCCTTGGCTGACGCCACCAGTGCTGCCGGCTTGTCGCCGCCGCACCCCGCCGCCAGCGACGCCGCCAGCAGCAGGATCGCCATGCGCGGGCGAAATGAAGTGGATCCGTTCATGAATATCCTTTTTCAACCTGTGCGATGCTTTGTTTGACGTAGTCACGACGGCATCCGGCTGCACCATCGCGCAGCATTCGACGCATCCGGTAAATCGTGTAGCCCTGGCGAGAGTGGGTCGCGGCATGCATGCTGCTACTTGAGACCGAGCCGGTGCATGAGATCATAGAGTGTCGGACGGCTGACACCGAGCACATCGGCCGCCTTCACGATGTTGCCGTTCACGCGTCCGAGCACCTTGATCACGGCGCGCCGCTCTGCGTCGTCGCGCACCTGCCGAAGATTCACCGGCGCAAACTCTTCGGTCCCCGTGTTGTCGAGACCGATGTCGGCGGCGCTGATCTGGTTGCCGTCCGCCATGATGACTGCACGCTTGATGCAGTTCTCGAGCTCGCGGACATTGCCCGGCCAGGGGTGATTTTCGATCGCGCTGATCGCATCCGGGCGCAATGACATCGAGCCGCGGCGCTGTTCGGCCGCGAAACGCTGGACGAAGGCGTGCGCGAGCAGTGCGGCGTCGCCGTCGCGCGAGCGAATGGGCGGAATCGTGACCACGATCTCCGCGAGGCGATAGTACAGGTCCTCCCGGAATCGCCCTTCCGCAATCAACGCCTTGAGATCCTGATGCGTCGCGCAGACGATACGCACGTCTACCGGGATCTCGCCTCGGCCGCCGATCCGCTCGATCACCCGTTCCTGCAGGAAGCGCAGCAACTTGGCCTGCAGCGAGTGCGGCAGGTCACCGATCTCGTCGAGCATCAACGTTCCGCGGTGAGCAGTCTCGATCTTTCCGATCGTTTGCTTCGCCGCCCCGGTGAAGGCGCCCTTCTCATAGCCGAAAAGCTCGCTTTCGAGCAGATTTTCGGGAATCGCCGCGCAATTGATGGCGACGAATCGCTCGCTGCGCCGGGGCGAGATGTCGTGCAGTGCGCGCGCCAGCAACTCCTTGCCGGTCCCGCTATCGCCGAGCAGCAGCACGGTAACGCTGGTCGCGGCCACCTTTTCCATCGTGCGGCAGACGCGCAGCATTTCCGGGTCGCGCGTGATCAGTCCTGCGAAGGCGTCCGGCTGGCGCGACGTCTGCAGGCGCGCATTCTCCTGCTGTAGCTCATGCAGCCGAAAGGCCCGGTCGATGGTGAGCCGCAGGAGATCGGGCTCGAACGGCTTCGCAAAGAAGTCGTAGGCACCCATGGCGATCGCTCGCAAGGCGTTGGCACGATCGTGCTGGCCGGTGAGCACGATGACCTTGGTGTCGGGCGCAAGGGCGAGCATCTCCTCCAGCAACACGAAGCCCTCGGTCACCGCATCGGGCGCCGGCGGTAATCCCAGATCCATCGTCACCACGGATGGCGCGTGGCGGCGCACGTGGGAAAGCGCGCCCTCCCGATCCGAAGCAAGCAGCGTTTCGTATTGATCGAACGCCCAGCGCATCTGCTTCTGCAACGCCGGGTCGTCCTCCACGATAAGCAGCGGCTGCATCCGGTCGGTCATGCGAGGTCCCGCTGGGGCATTTGCGGAGCGGTCGCTTCGAACATCGGCAGCAACAGGCACACCCGCGTGCCGACCCCTGGCGTGCTGTCGACCAGCACCCGCCCGCCCAGCTCGTTCACATATTGATAGCTTTCGTACGTCTGGAACGGCTTGAAGAGTCGCTCCCGCACGAATTCGGGGGTCATGCCATGACCGGTATCACCGACTTCGACCATCGCGGAATCGTCCTGCCGCCCGATTTTAATCCACACCCGCCCGGCCGGATCGGTTGCATCGAGCGCGTTCTGCACGAGATGCCCCATCACGCGCTCCAGGCGGTCCTCGTGGCCGGTCGCCGCGACCGGCGACTCGATCTGCACGTCCACCCGCGTCTTCTGGACTGCCTTGGCGCGCGCAACCCGTGCGGCGAGGTCGGCTAAGTCCACCCGGTGACGTACGTCGAGCGGCGTGGTGCCATCGCGCAACTGGAGCATGAGCTGCTTCATGCGCTCGACCGAATGGGCCACGGTCATCAGCATGTCCTGCTGAAATTCCGGATTCCCGTGATGGCGCTCTGCGTTTCGCAGCATCAGCGAAAGCTGCGCAACGATGTTCTTCAAGTCGTGGACGACAAACGCCGACAGCCGGTTGAAGGCCTCGAACTTGCGGGCCTCGAGAAGCGCCTCGGTCGCCTGGGTATGACCGAGAAAGCTGGCCGCCTGGCGCCCGGCGGTCTTCAGCAGATCGTTGACTTCCCAGTTCACCTCGATCGGCGTGCGGGCGGTGGCCAGCACCACGAATCCTGTAATCTCGCTGCCAATCGCAAGCGGTACGATAAGCCAGGCGTTGGGAAGCGCGGAAAGCCAGGCCGGCAGTTCGAACCCACCGTAGCGATCCGGTGCCGACCGCAACTCCTCCAGGTTGATGACCCAGCCGCTCTTCATCATGAACGCGACGAGACTGCTGCCCGCGCTTTCGGCCTGTCCCGCCGGCATGTTCCATTGCGCCGTGGGCGTGAAGAGAGTCCCGGCATCGTCGCGAAGCCACAATCCTCCACCCGGGCTTTCCACCATGTCGGCAAGGCCCCTGATTACCTGCTGACCCATCGCGCCATGCTCGCCATGAAGCGAAAGCGCCTGGGTAAAGCGCAGCCATTCCTCGCGATAGTCGTAGCGATAACGGAAGAAGTGCTTGCTCACGGCGACCCGCAACCGGGCGCGCACGGAACCCGAAAAGATGAGCACGCCAAGCGATAACACCGCGGCGAACAGCAGTGCTACCTGCAGCGCCTTTCCCCACGCGCCGCCGAAATACCGCACGTAGTACCCGGCGGCGGCGACGAACAGCAGGTAGGCGCCTGACATCGCCAGCACCGTCGAACGAAACATCACGCGGCGTGACAGGACGAGACTGAAGGCGCCGCCCCGCGTCCGGGCGATCGATAGCGCGATCAGGGAAAGGGCGAGGGTGCGCACGATGCCGCGCACGCTCCACACATCGGCGTCGATTCCGTTGAACAGCACGCCATCGGCAAAGGTGTAGACGTCGAATGCAAAGGCGCCGGCCAGCCCGACGCACAGTGGAGTGACCGCCCATCGCGATTCGTCCGACACATTGCGGAACACCTGTTCCACCAGCACCAGGCCGAATACCGCCGCCGCGAGGACATCGAGCAGGACCATCCGCGCCGGATCGCCGAACCATCCCAAACCGAGCGTGCCGAGGACGTGCGCCAACACGCCCCACAGGATCACCGCGACGGCAATGGGCACCAGCCAATGGGTGCGACGCTCGCCAGCCGGACCATGTGCCGAATGTCCGGCGAGGGAGAGCAGGAATGCGTACCAGCCGCCATACGACAGGATGTCGGCGAGACTGCTCAAGGTCAGGAGCGGGATCGCCCGGACCAGCGCATAACTCATGATGAGCAGGCCCCATGCCGCCGTAAATGCGGTGGCTGCCAACAGCGCGATTCCGCGGAGGTCGCGTTTCGGTGCGGCCGCGACGCGCAGGGCGAACGCGAGATAAAGCACGCCCGCGAGGCCGTAGCTCCAGGCGATCAAAGTGGCGGAGGTCGATGACATTGAGCGATGAGGAAGCGGCTGGGCAGACGTCAATTTTTACTGCGTGCCGGCGTCGAGGGGATCGACAACGACTCGCGGTGGATGCTCGGTGGAGCATCCCTGTTCCGTTTTGCTCTCCGGCGGTTAGTGTCTGGTGCGGAACTGCCCATTGCCGGGAGTCGGCTCTTTGGTGACCCGTGGGCGGTGGCCCGTTCGCTCCATGGCGGGCACCGCGCGCCGCTGGCAGTGGGTCCCTGGTGCGCTTACTTCGCGCCCTTGCCGGTGATCACCACCCCCACTGTCTCGAACAGGATCAGCATGTCGAGAAACAGCGTGTGGTTCTTCACGTAATAGAGATCGTACTGCAGCTTTTGAACCGCATCATCGACGGACGAGCCGTAATGGTAGCGGACCTGGGCCCAACCGGTCACGCCCGGCTTCACGCTGTGCCGTGCCGCATAGAACGGGATTTCGCGAGTCAGCGTATCCACGAAAAAGGGCCGCTCCGGACGCGGACCGACCAGACTCATGTCGCCCTTCAACACGTTCAGGAGTTGCGGCAATTCGTCGATGCGAAGCTTGCGCAGCACGCGGCCAACGCGCGTCACCCGTTCGTCGTTGACGGCGGCCCAACGCGGCTTGCCGTCGTCCTCCGCGTCGGTCCTCATGCTTCGAAACTTGATCACCCGAAACACCCGGCCGGCCTGCCCGATGCGTTCCTGCCGGTACAGGACGGGAAAACCGCTTTCGATCGCCACCAGCAGCGTCGCGAGAACCATCACCGGAGAAGCGATTGCAACGAGCAGCCCTGACGCGATGATGTCGAAGAGGCGCTTGACCGTGGTGCGGAGAAAACCTTGCCGGAATCCGTCCCCGAAAATCAGCCAGCTAGCATGCAATGCGTCGAGCCGCACCTGGCCGAGCGTGCGCTCGTAGTAACTCGAAAGATCCAGCACGCGTACGCCCGACAACTTGCACTCCAAGAGTTGGTTGAGTGGCAGCGCCCCACCGCGGCGCTCGCGGACAGCGACAATCAAATCGTGCACGTCATGCACGCTGGCGGTGTCCGCCAGCGACATCGTATCGGGAAAGATCCGTTCGGACACCACCGCGTGCGTCTCGTTATTCTGAACCGGATAGAATCCGACGATGCTCATGCCCGGCCCGGATTGGCGCAATGACTGCTCGACCGAGGCGGCCTCGGGGCCCGTGCCAAACACCAGCACCCGGCGCACGAACATCGGTGCGTCGTTGCGATGGGCGACAAAGCCGCGCACGCCGACCAGAACCGCCAGCGCTGCCACGGCGGTAAATCGAAGCGTTTCCTGATGGCCCTGGCCCGAGGGCAGCAAATGAAAGATGGCATAGGCCACGGGCACGGCGAGCAACAGTGACAATACCACGCGGGCCGCCGTCTGGATCCCGGTGCGATACGGGTCCCGCCGATACAGGCCCACGGTCGAGTTAAGGGCGATCATCGCAACGGCAAAAAGAAGCGCGGACGGCAGGAGCTCCATGCTCGGAAGATCGCCGCGGGTCAGCCAGATTCCCGCGAGCATGAAGGTCAGAAACAGCAGGATCGCGTCGAACGCCACCTGCATCACGACGTTCGACGGAAACCAGTGGCTAAACAGCCGAACCATTAAAACGCTCCCTCTTTATTTTCAAGACCCGACGCGTCGCACTGCGACAACCACGTTGCAGACCGCAACTCGACGCTTCGTTACGGCGCAAGTCTGAACGCGGGCCGTTACATTTGCGTGTATATTTTTCCCATTTCGCCGGGGACGACGGCATGGGGTGCACGACGCGAGCACCTGCGGACTTCTCCCTGCGAGCTCGATATCCGATGCAGCACAGCGGACGCGTAACGTGCTGCACAAAGCGTGCCATCGACTGCAAAGAGGGGACCGAATGTCCCAAGCGCTTGGTTGGTGATGTCTTTTTCGCTGGGAAGGGCGGGTGCATGGCTGGTTGCCCGGCGCCGAGCGTTGGCACTCTCGGGCGACGAGCGGCATAGCCGTTACCCGAGCGGACGCTTCGGCGTGCACATATTTTGGGCTGAGGCAATCCTCAAATATGGAGCTGCCGTGAAATCATTGCGCCGCAGGCGTGGCGCGCGCGCAGAAGCGCCCGTTCACATTGTCCATCACAAACGTTCCGCCATCCGTTATCGATGACACCGCCCATCTGGTTCAAGGCGCTGCTCAAGGGCTTATTGCTGCCGCCCGTCGGATTGCTGCTGGTAGCGCTCCTTGGAATCGGGCTTTCGATATGCCGCCCGCGTGCAGGACGCGTCCTCGGCGCGGTCTCCTTGGTTGCATTGCTCGCGTTGTCGATGCCCGCGATCGGAGATCTCCTGGTTGCGGCATTGACCCCGCCGCCCCCGTTTGCTCGCGAAGATGCCGTTGGAGCCGGCGCGATCGTCATCCTCGGCGGCGGAGTGCGGCGCGAGGCGCCCGATTACGGGAGCGACACACTAGCGACGCTGACACTGGAACGCGTCCGCTATGGCGCGCGGGTCGCCAAACAGACCGGCCTGCCGGTGCTGGTCAGCGGTGGCCATCCCGAGGGTGCAGAATCCGAGGCAGTGCTCATGCAACGCGCACTGGAAGAAGAATTTCACGTTCGCGTCCGATGGGTCGAGCAACTTTCCGGCAACACGCACGAGAACGCGGTGAATTCGGCGCAATTGCTGCGCGCGGCCGGGATCGGCAAAATCGTGCTCGTTGCCCATTCCTTCGACATGAAGCGGGCGGTCGCTGAATTTTCCGCGGCCGGCATGACCGTCGTTCCCGCAGCGACCAATCTTCCCGCGCGTGGACCAAGCACCCTGACGGATTGGTGGCCGAGCATGGATGGCTTGCAGACGAGCTATTTCGCGACTTACGAGATTGCCGCCAACGCCATGCTCCTCCTCGGTCACGTCACCCGATGAAGGAGAGCGGCCTCGCGCGGTGCTGCTGCTTCAGGACCTGCCCACGCTGCACACGTGCGGGTAAGTGAACATAGGCCTTAGCCGCGCAGGCCACCCGGATTGGCAGACTGCCAGCGCCAGGCGTCTGCACACATGTCGGACAAGCCGCGTCTCGCTTCCCATCCGAGAAGGGTTCGCGCCCGGGACACTTCGGCATAGCACGCTGCGACATCACCGGGTCTGCGCTCGACGATCTCATAGGGAATAGGACGGCCACTCGCCTGTTCAAAGGCCTTCAACACCTGCAACACGCTGTGGCCGCGGCCGGTTCCCAGATTGATGGTCGACTCCACTGCAGCACCATTCTCGAACAGGCGTCTCAGGGCGGCCACGTGCCCCAAAGCGAGATCGACGACATGGATATAATCGCGCACGCCCGTTCCGTCGACGGTCGGATAGTCGCCGCCGAAGACACTTACCTTGGCGAGGCGCCCCACGGCCACCTGCGAGATGAACGGCATCAGATTATTGGGAACTCCATCCGGGTCTTCACCGATGAGTCCACTCGGATGCGCTCCCACCGGATTGAAGTAACGAAGCACGATCGCGCGCCACGCCGCGTCCGCGCTCGCCATATCGCTGATCACTTGCTCGATCATGAGCTTGGTCCGACCATAGGGATTGACGGGCGCGACCGGCGCCTCCTCGGTCAATGGCGTGGTCTGCGCCATGCCATAAACGGTGGCGGACGAGCTGAATACAAGCCGTTTGACGCCATGCCGCTCCATCGCGTCGAGGAGCGCAATGGTGCCGCCGACGTTGTTTTGATAGTAGCGCAAGGGAAGCGCAACCGACTCGCCGACCGCCTTGAGGCCGGCGAAATGCACCACGGCATCGATGGCATGCGTTCGAAAGATGCGCTCGAGCGCAGCGCCATCACGAACATCGTCCTCGAAGAATAGCGGGCGGTGTCCGGTGATCGCCTCGATGCGGTCGAGAACCACCGCCGAGCTATTGGCGAGATTGTCGCAAATGATCGGCGTCCATCCGTTCCTGACAATCTCGACGCAGGTGTGAGATCCGATGAAACCGGTGGCGCCGGTGAGCAGGATGGTGGGCATGAATCCGAAGAGGGTCAGCTGCGAGTTTCGCGAGTTTCGATATGCTGGCCGTGCCGGGGCAATCGCCCGCAAAGCTTTTTATTGTATAGGAAGCAAGCGGTCCGGTCCGCGCCTCCTTTGCGCACGCCCGGAGGCGGCGCTCCCGACGCGTTTGACTCGATCGGGCTAGAAGAATTCCCGTGCGGCCGCAGGCACCTTCCGGGCCGTAAGCATCGATCATTCCGCTACGCGCAGTCACGAAGTTCGGACGATAATCGCGGACCACATCGCGAAGCGCCGGAGGCCAAGCGTTGAGCCGAGGGCTGCACTGCGCAGGAACCCGATGGCCGAGAACCGCCCTTTCAATCTGCTGCGTTGCCTCAAGCCTGCCGCGTGGATTGCGGTGCTCTTCCTCGCTGGAGCGGGAGCACTGTTTCTGCTTGCGGTGGAAAATTTCGGTGTCCTGCCACGCACGCTGGCTTCGTATGTCGAACGCCGCGCTTCCGGACACAATCCATCCATTGTCAATCTCGGCCATGTCATCGGCAAAGTACTCACCGCGCTGGATCGTGGCTCCGACCAGGATCATGGCCGCTCGTCCCTGAGTTTAGGCTTCCGCTACCCCGATGCAGCGGGATCCTCGACGGCCCTTCGGAGCGAAAAAATCGTATTCGCCGCATCACGCGAAGACCTGTTGAAAGCGATCCTGGAAGCCCGGCCCGGGGACGTCATCACGTTGCGGCCGGGTAGTTATCGCTTCACCGGCGCCTACATCGACGTGAATCGGTCCGGTACCCCGGCCGCCGGCATCATGCTGCGCGCGGAGCTGCCGGGTACGGTCTTTTTAGAGTTTGACATGGAAGAAGGCTTTCTGGTGTCGGCAGCCTACTGGTCGTTCGAAAACCTGACGATTCGCGGTGTCTGCCGCCGGCATCCGGATTGCGAACATGCTTTCCACGTGGTGACCGCAGCGACCCATTTTACGGCGCGCAACAATACGATTCTCGACTTCAATGCCCATTTCAAGATCAACGGCAGCGGCCGGCTCGCTCCGGATTACGGCCTCATCGAGGGTAATACGCTTCGCAATACCAGCGTGAGGCGAACCGATAATCCGGTGGCACTGATCGACTTGGTTGCCGCCAGTCATTGGCGGGTGCGTGGCAATACCATCAGCGATTTTGCGAAGGCAGGGTCGGACCGGACGAGCTATGGCGCTTTTGCCAAGGGAGGCGGATCGGACAACCGGTTCGAACAGAATCTGGTGCTGTGCGAGCACGGGTTGCGCAACATCGCCGGCGCGCGCGTCGGGATTTCCCTGGGCGGAGGCGGAACTGCCCGGGAATATTGCCGCGACGGACAATGCCTCGCCGAGCAGCAGGGGAGTGTGATCGCGTCCAATCTGATCGCCTCCTGCTCCGACGACGGCATCTACATCAACCGGGCGGCGGCAAGCAAAATCGTGCACAACACCTTGATCGATACCGGCGGGATCGTGGTGCGCGACACCGAGAGCAGCGCGGACATCGAGGGCAATCTGGTGGACGGCGCAATTCGCAGCCGCGACGGCGGCACGATACGCGCCACCGACAATATCGAAACGGCGATCACCCGGCTTTATCTTGGATCGCATCCGGTGCGCGCCTTGTTCCGGAATCGACCTTCACCGTCCCCGCTGCATC
>JBDUCE010000377.1:0-3378 GCA_040003635.1 Betaproteobacteria bacterium | reverse complement strand
GATAGGCGAGCGGCGCCACCGACGTTTCGCCGTCGTCGCCCACCTGCGGATCGGTGGCCACGTCCTTGCCGGTGAGCCGCGTTTCCATCTCGAAGACTTCTTCGGTCTTCACGCCCAGGTCGCGGGCGATAGCCGCGGCTTCCGAGGGCGTGAGCGCCGCACTGCTCTTTTTCATCGAGCGCAGGTTGAAGAACAGCTTGCGTTGCGCCTTCGTGGTCGCGATCTTGACCATGCGCCAGTTGCGCAGGATGTATTCGTGGATCTCGGCGCGGATCCAGTGCAGGGCGAACGACACCAGGCGCACACCGCGCTCCGGATCGAAACGGCGAACGGCCTTCATCAGCCCGACGTTGCCCTCCTGGATGAGGTCAGCCTGCGGCAATCCATAGCCCAGGTAATTCCGGCTGACCGCCACGACCAGGCGCAGGTGCGACATCACGAGCTCGCGGGCGGCCCCCAGATCGTTGTCACGCTGCAAGCGCCGGCCGAGCTCGACTTCCTGCTCCGCGGTGAGCAACGGGAACCGATTGACGGCCTGGATGTAGTGATCCAGGCTGCCCAGTGAAGCAGGGGTCGGAAATGAGAGGGCGGTCACGGACATCTCGAAGTCTCCTTCTGCGACGTAGCGATAGGGAAGGACATCCTTCCGGTTCGGCACGCCCATTTTAGCAATCAATGCTTAAGAGTGCTAACGGCACGGTCAAGTTCCCGACCAAATCAGTCGGGTAAGGCTTCGACAGGGAAGCGGACGCTGCGTTCGTCGCCCGGGCGGGACTCGCCCGGGCCGCCGCGCCGCGCCTCGTGAAGAGCGGCTCGGGCCTGGCGCGTTGGGCTAACATGTGAGTGAGTGCTCGCCGCGTGGCCGCGGCCCTATCCGGTGGCACTCCGGGAGGCTCTGCCCGCCGGGGGGAGAATAGGTCAATCGAGGAGCGCGTCGACAAACTCGGCGGCAACGAAAGGCCGCAAATCCTCGATCCCCTCGCCCACGCCGATAAAACGCAGTGGGATCGGCCGCTCCTTGGCAATGGCGCACACGGTGCCGCCCTTGGCGCTGCCGTCGAGCTTGGTCAGGATAAGACCGGTCAACCCGAGCGCCTCGTCAAAAGCCTTGACCTGCGCGACGGCGTTCTGGCCGATATTCGCATCGAGGACCAGGAGCGTCTCGTGCGGGGCGTCCGGGTCTGTCTTGGCGATGACGCGGCGCACCTTGCGGATTTCGTCCATAAGATGAAGCTGGGTCGGCAGCCGCCCGGCGGTGTCGGCCAGCACGACATCGATATTGCGGCTGCGCGCCGCTCCGACGGCATCGAACATGATGGCCGCGGGATCGCCGCCGACCTGCGCGATCACCGGCACGTTGTTGCGCTCGCCCCACACGACCAGTTGCTCCCGCGCGGCGGCGCGGAAGGTGTCGCCCGCCGCCAGCAGCACGGTGAGTCCCTGGTCTTGAAAATAGCGCGCGAGCTTGCCGATGGACGTCGTCTTGCCGGCGCCGTTGACGCCCGCGATCATGATGACAAACGGCCGCGCCGCCGAAATGACCAGCGGGCGCTCGAGCGGCGCGATGAGCTCCAGCACTGCGGCCTTGAGAATCGTCCTGGGATCCGCCGTGCCGTCCGAGCGCTTGAAGCGCACGCGCAGGTCATCCAGCAGATGTTGCGTGGCTGCGACCCCGACATCCGCCATCAACAGCGCCGTTTCGAGCTCCTCGAGCGTTTGGTCGTCGAGGGTTTTCCGGCTGAAAGCGCCGGCGAGGGCGCCGGTGAGACGTTCGCGGGAACGGCCAAGCCCCGCCTTCAGCCGCTCACCCCAGGACTTCTTCTCGAGTGGGTCTGCGGCGTCGGGCAAGAGCTCCGGCCGGGGTAGGGGTGGAACGGACCGCAACCACTCGAGCGTGGAAGGCGCGAAGGCAACGTCGGCGAGGGGCGCGGGCGGCAACGGCGCGGGCTCGCGCAGCGGCTCTGGCGGTTGCAGCGGGAGCTCCGTCACTTCGGGTGCGTCCGCCGGCGGCGCCGCGGATTTCCTGCGCTTGAATAGATCGAACATGGAGGGGATGGATTTGCGCCGTCGCGCGAACTGCGGGCGGCGTCGGCACTGCGTCAGGAAAGCTATAATTTTACGCGCATCGCCCGCGTCCGCCGCGGCCCCCCTTCGGATCGCCTCCTTGTCACGGTTCCCCATCAATCGCGTCCGCATCATCGGCGGCGTCCTTCGCGGCCGCGTGCTGCGCTTTCCGGCCGCGCCGGGTTTGCGGCCGACGCCCGACCGGGTGCGGGAGACGCTGTTCAACTGGCTCGGTCAGGATCTCAGCGGTCTCGCATGTCTCGATCTCTATGCGGGTTCGGGCGCCCTCTCGCTCGAGGCGTTATCGCGCGGCGCCACCCTTGCGGTCGCGGTGGACGAGAGCCGCGCGCTGGCCGACGCATTGCGCAGCACCGCCGCCGACTTTCATGCCGAGGGGCTCGAAGTCCATTGCGGCGACGCCCGCGCCTACCTGCGCCGCGAGGCGCGGCACTTCGGGATCATCTTTCTCGATCCTCCGTTTGCCAGCGATCCGTGGGATTGGCTTTTGCCCGCGTGCGAGGCGAGGCTTGCGCCCGGCGGACTGATTTACGCCGAAGCCGGCCGGCGGCTCGAAGCGCCACCGGGGTTGCGCCGGCATCGCGCGGACAGGGCGGGGCAGGTGCATTATCATCTGCTCGCCCGCGCTGACTGAGCGCTTCGGCCCCGATCAACCGCCAGCGCGCCGTTTCCATGCTCAAGGTCGTCTACCCCGGTACGTTCGACCCCTTCACCCGCGGCCACGAGGACCTTGTGCGGCGCGCGGCACGGGTGTTCGGGAGCGTGGTGGTCGGGGTGGCTGAAAGCGCGGGCAAAAGCCCGTTCTTCACCGCCGCCGAACGGGTGGCGATGGCGCAGGAGGTCCTGCGCGGCCTTCTGAACGTGGAGGTGGTGCCGTTCTCATCGCTGCTGATGGATTTCGTGCACGAGCAGGACGCGCAGATCATCCTGCGCGGGCTGCGCGCGATCTCGGACTTCGAGTACGAGTTCCAGATGGCCGGAATGAACCGGCATCTCCACCCGGAGGTCGAAACCTTGTTTCTGACGCCGGGAGAGCAGTACATGTTCGTGTCGGCAACGATCGTGCGCGAGATCGCCCGGTTTGGCGGCGATGTGTCGCAGTTCGTGCATCCGGTCGTGGTGCAGTGCCTGCGCGAAAAACTCCTCGCGCTGGCGCGGACGTCGTGAGGCGATGTGCCCAGCGGATGGGCTCGTTGCCGGGCCGGATGGGTTCGATGATGGGAGAAGCGGCGCGATGGCGCTGATGATCACCGACGAGTGCATCAACTGCGACGTGTGCGAGCCGGAGTGCCCGAA
>JBDUCE010000376.1:0-3380 GCA_040003635.1 Betaproteobacteria bacterium | reverse complement strand
GCTGCCGTGCCTTCCGCGACCACCTTCACCTACGTCTATTCGGCGCCGGCGCCATTGGCCTCCGGTTCGTCCGGCACGGTCACCAAGTCGAACGGAAATCTCGCGACCCTGCTCAAGTGGATTCGCGGACAGGACACCCAGGACGAAAATGGCTTCAAGGTCAATGGTGCGGACACCGATGTGCGCGCATCGATTCACGGCGACGTTCTGCATTCGCGTCCCGTGGTGCTCAATTTCGGCCGGATCGGCTCTTCCGACAACGTCTACGTGTTCTACGGCGGTAATGACGGTGTGTTCCGCGCGGTCAAGGGCGGGCAGGCCTCCACCGACGGCAAGGAGCAGTGGGCCTTCATTCCGCAGGAGTTCTTCGGCAAGTTCAAGCGCCTTTTCGACAATACTCCGCCGGTGCTTTATCCAAGCACCCCCGCCTCCCTTACACCCACGCCGGCCGGGACTTGTGATCCGACCACTACCGCCTGCGCCACCAAGCGCGGCTATCTGTGGGATGGACCGGTGGGCTCGTATGTGGAGCGAAATGCGGCCGGTGACGTTACGAGGGCCTATCTTTACCTTGCGGCGCGACGCGGCGGCCGGTTCCTGTACGCGCTGGATGTGACGACTCCCACCAGTCCCAAATTCCTATGGAAGAAGGGCTGCACCGCCGCGGGCGTCTGCGATTCCGGCTTTGCGGAGCTCGGCCAGACTTGGTCCCAAGCTCAGGTCGTCCGGGTGGAAGCATCCGAAGCCGGCGGGAATCCGGTGGTGATGCTGGGAGCCGGATACGACGCGGTGTCGGAGGACACGGATCCGCCTGCTGCTACCGACACCGTGGGGCGTGGGGTGCTGGTGCTGAACGCCTTTACCGGGGCGTTGATATGGTCGGCCGGCAACAGTGCCAACAGTCCGACAGTTGCGGTCAGCGGCATGAATTTTAGTGTTGCTGCAGACGTGCTGCCGCTCGATCGCCGGCAGACCGGCTTTATCGACCGGGTTTATGCAGCCGATGTGGGTGGTAACCTTTGGCGCCTCGACGTCGGCGGCACCACCACGGCGAACTGGAGGGTCTGGAAGATTGCGTCGATCGCCAATCGCAGCGTCGCCGCGGACAGGCGGAAGTTCCTCTTCGGCCCCGACGCCGTGTTTGGCGAAGCGGGCACCTTCGACGCCATCGTGATCGGTACGGGCGACCGAGAGCATCCTTTGAATGCCGATGCCGCCAGCGGCGTAGTCAACCGCGCCTACATGTTCGTCGATCCGAATACCGGAGGTGCGGGAGCCGATCTCAACATTACCGAAAGCAACCTCTTCGACGCTACCAACAGCAGCTCCGTAGACCTGACGAATCCATCGATAAAGGGATGGTATGTCACGCTCAAGGCCGGAGAAAAAGTAGTCAACGGCCCCATCGTGGTGGCAAGCAAATTCATCTTCGGTACCAACCAGCCGTGCGCTTCCGGGAAGCTGGACGCCAGCGGCAACTGCACGACGGGTACTGCGTCCAGCCTTAGTTGCACGGGAAACCTGGGGATTGCGCGGCGGTATGACATCAACTATCTCACGGGTGCCGCCGAAGACTTTACCGACAGCACTGGAGCGTCGGTGCGTTCCGAAGTCGCCCCGGGCGGCGGCTTTCTGCCCTCGCCCACTGCCGGCCTGGTGGAGATCAGCGGCAAGGCGTATGTGTTCGTGACCGACAATCCGCTCAACATTGGTGGCGTGATAAACCCCGGGATCACGGCCCCCACCAAGCGTTTTCGGACTTATTGGCGCGAAGTATTGGAGTAGCGACTTCGATACCGTGCGGGTGCGGCCAATTACAGCCTCGGGACGCTACCGAGGCTGTAATTCATGGCGCTAAAAGCCGCTCGCCGAATTCTGCGATGAGTGCCTGGTGAACACGTTCCCGCTTCGCGCTGAGACAAGCTGGTTGCTTCCACCGATTGCCATCACTCATCCGCACACCATGAAACCAGAGCCAGATCGCAACGATGGATACGGGTGGTGGACACCCTTCAGTCCCTCGAAGCGAACGGCACTGCGCTGGATCGCCTGCATCGGGATTTCCGTTGCGTTGCATATCGTCTTCTTGTTTGGCGGACACCCAACCGCGGTTGCACCGGCCCGTGCAGCAGTGCATGAAACGCAAATGCGCGTCCAACTGAAGACAGTCGAGCCCCTTTTGGCGATTGCCGCGGCAGAGCCACAAGCGTCGCTACCCGCGAACGTCGCGGTGGCCGATCCACCGCCTTACGAAACACCCGAATTGCTGGCTCCATTCCCTTCCGACCTGACCCCGCGCTCGGCAGATCCGGCGCCTGGTGTCGATCCTGCGCTACCGGTTCCGGCGCCGATCGCGATATCGGAATTCAACGAAGACGAATACCTGCCGGCGTCCCATTTATCGGTCCGGCCGCGTGCCGTGGAGCGGATTTCCGTGCCGTATCCACCCGACGTCGATCGCACCGGGGTATCCAGCGCGAAGCTGACGCTCTTCATCGACGAAGAGGGCACCGTGGTGAAATTGAAGGTTGATGATTCGGACCTGCCTCCGCAATTCCAGGAAACCGCCAACCATGCATTCGCGCGGGCGCGATTCAATCCGGGCCGCATCGACGACCGTGCCGTCAAGTCGCGGATGCGAATCGAAGTGATGTTCGATAGTGGGCCGGCTGGCGCTCCAAAACCTTGACAGCAATGGACGTAAACCCGGACATGCAAGGCGCGAACCCGGAGGCGCACGCGAGGAACGATCGGGTTTGCCGCATCGCGTCGGCACCGCAGGGGAATCGCCTGCGACAGTCGCAACGTATTTCGCTAGAATGATTCGGGTTCATTCGGGTACCCGGCCCGAGCGCCTAGGTGTCCGGACTCGGAACGAGCCCCAAGGAGGAATGATGGCCCTCGACTCACGATGCTGCTCCCTGGCCCTGGGAATCCTGGCCTCGCTGGCCATTGCCGAAGCGTGCGCCCAGCAGCAGATCTATCGGCAAGTTGATCCCTCCGGGCGCACCATTTATTCGGACCGCGCTCCCTCGGGTCCGTCGCGTGACCTGCAGGTAAAGCGGCTCTCCCCGAACTTCATCGAGACCGATGCGGATTCGTTGCCCGCACGCACCGCCTCCAAGAACTTTCCCGTGACGCTGTTCACGTTCGCGTGCGGAGAACCCTGCCAGCACGCCGAAGGTTTGCTCAACCGGCGCGGCGTTCCGTTCACACAGGTCGACGTCGAAAAGGATCCCAAGGGCGCACTGCGATTGAAGGCGCTGACGGGCGAAGCAAGCGCGCCGGTTTTGCAGGTGGGCGACAAACAGGTAGCCAAGGGCTTCAACGAAGCAAAATGGCAGGCAATGCTGGACGACGCGGGGTATCCCAAGACCGCA
>JBDUCE010000375.1:0-3381 GCA_040003635.1 Betaproteobacteria bacterium | reverse complement strand
CGCCTGCGGGTGTACGGGGAAAAAGGCATGCTCGACTGGTCGCATCGCGAGTCGGGCTATTTGAAGCTTGCCCTGCAGGGCGAGGCGGCGCGGACCATTGGCCGCGGAGACACCTTCCTGCCCGCCGACATCGTCGCCGCTGGCCGCACGCCACGCGGGCACCCGGAAGGGTTGCGCGAGGCCTTCGCGAACATTTACGCCGAAGTGGCGCAGGAGCGCATCGCGCGCCTGCTCGGCGACACTCCGCCCCGCCTGCCGTATCCACGCATCGAGGAAGGGGCACATACGATGGCGTTCACCGAAGCGTGCATCGCCTCGGCGAGCAAGGGATCGTGGGTCGACGTCGCGAAGATTCCTCTCGGAGTCTGAACGCCGCGCGCACGAATGCGGGCCGCCCGCGTGACGGCCGGTGCCGGCGTCAACCGGTTTGCGGCGGCCGCTGCGGATTGGTGCGCTTTTCGCGCAGCAGCACTTTCCCGAGAATCACCAGGATGGCAATGACCGGCACCGAAAGGAACATGCCCGGAATGCCGGCGAGCTCTTCTCCGGCCAGGAATCCGAAAATGATCAATGCAGGATGAACATCCGCGCCGCCGCTCATCAGCTTCGGTGACAACACGTAATCCTGGAAGCCGCGGTAGAGCGCAATGAACGCGGCAATCCAGACCAGGTGGTCGTACCCGGCCACACCGGCAACGACCAGCGCGATAACGGCTGCGGCGAGTGGGCCGAGGAGCGGAATGAATTCCAGGACGGCCGCGATGGCCGCCAGCAGGAATGCATACGGAACGCCGGTGGCGATAAAAAATGCAGCGTAGGCCACCAGCGTCGCGAGCGCGAGCACTCCCAGCGCGCGAACATATTGTCCCAGGGCCGCATCGATATCCACCAGTGCTTCGGACACGACGTTTCGGGTAGCTGCGGTCTTGATGCGTTGGAGCAGGGCCGATCGGATATCGGTGCCGTCCTTCACGAAAAAGAACGCCAGGATCGGAATCAGTACCAGCAAGGGCAGGTTTCCGGCCAGCCGCACGATGGTCTCGCCGATGCGGCGAACGAATGGAATGGCGCTCCCGGTTGCCCCGGCAAAGGACTGGCGCAACACCGCTTCCAAGGGCGCCCGGATCGATTCCAGCGCGCGCGGCAACGGCAAAGGATTGGCGGCATCGGCCCGTTGCGCGAGCTTGGGCAACTGCTCCATGAGGTTCGCCGCCTCCGTCGAAATCACCGGCCCGAGGAGCGCAATGCCGGTGACGACCACGCCGAAGACCACCGTGAACGCGGCCACCACGGAGGCTGCTGGCGGAAGCCGCCGCGGCCGGTATCGGTCCAGGAGATTGACCAAGGGGCCGATCATGTAGCCCAGGAAGAGGGCCAGCGCAAACACGAACAGCGTTTTGCGAATGACGAAGACAACGTACAGCAAGATCGCCACCACGGCGACGGTCCAGGCGATCCGGGCGGCACGTGCTTCGAGGCCAAGCATGGTCATTGCTCTCTGTTAAGCATCACCAAACCGAGCGACATTCGAGCCCGGGAATGTCGTCGTCCCCGCGAAGGCGGGGATCCATTTTGGCTTTGGCGGCTTTGAGGCGGATCAATTTATGCTCGATACAATGGATTCCCGCGTTCGCGGTAATGACGACGTCCGGTCGTTCCATTTTCGCATTTGACGGGAATGACGAAGTCTGCGTTCTCTTGCAGACACGATTCTCCGCGTCAACCACGGCCCCCTAGAACAACAGATTGGGCAGCCACAGCGAAAGCTGCGGAACGTAGGTAACGATGATCAGGAATACGAACAGCACCGATAGCCACGGCAGTGCGGCCCGCACCACTTCCAGCACCGACATCCCGGTGATTCCGGAGGTCACGAAGAGATTCAGTCCGAGCGGCGGCGTGACCATGCCGATCTCCATATTCACGGTCATGATGATGCCAAGGTGTACCGGATCCACGCCCAGTTGCATCGCGATCGGAAACAGGATCGGTGCCAGGATGAGAATGATACCGGTGGGCTCCATGAAATTGCCGGCGATCAGGAGCAGCACATTAACCACGATCAGGAATTGCCATTTGGCCATGCCCATCGACACGATTTGCTCGGCAATCGCCTGCGGGATGCGCTCGGTGGTGAGGACGTGGGCGAACAGCAAGGCGTTGGCAATGATGAACATCAGCATGATCGTGACCCGCCCGGCATCGACCAGGACCTTGGGCACGTGCCGCATGCCGATGTCGCGATAGACAAAGACGGCGACGAAGAACGCGTACACGGCGGCGACTGCCGCAGCCTCGGTCGGCGTGAAGATGCCGCCGTAGATGCCGCCCATGATGATGCCCAGCAGCAGCAGGCCCCACAGGGATTCGCGTCCGGCGACCAGGACCTCCTTGAGCGAGGCCTTGGGCTGGCGCGGCAGCTTGATCATCCGCGCGCGCACATAGATGGCCGCCATCAGCATCAATCCCAACACGATGCCCGGAATGACGCCTGCCATGAACAGCTTGCCGACCGACGTCGAGGTGGCGGCGGCGTAGACCACCATCACGATCGATGGCGGAATCAGAATGCCCAGCGTGCCGGCGTTGCAGATCACCCCCGCCGCAAATTCCTTCGAGTAGCCGGCGCGCACCATCCCTGCAATCACGATCGAACCCACGGCGACAACGGTCGCCGGCGAGGAGCCGGACACCGCCGCGAACAGCATGCACGCGAGCACCGAGGCCATGCCGAGGCCGGCGTGCAGATGGCCGATGCAGGCATTGGCGAAACGGATCATGCGTCGTGCCACGCCGCCCGTGGTCATGAACGCTCCGCCCAGGATGAAGAACGGAATCGACAGCAGCGTGAACTGCCCGGCGGTCTCGTAGAGCTTCAGCGCCTGGGCCGCCATCGATTCATGGCCGAAGAACATGATGGTGAGCACCGACGACAGCCCGAGCGAAACCGCGATGGGCATGCCGATCAGCATGAAGGCGAACAACATCACGAACAGGGCGACCGTGGTCATGGCCCGCGCCCGGGCTCTTCGATATTCGCCTGCTTCAGCGCCTCGTCGGCCTCGTCGCCGAGAAGCTGCACCTCCTTGCCCACCACGATGCCATGGAGCACCTCCAGAAAGCGCAGGGTGAGCAGCGCAAACCCGAGCGGCAGCACGAGTCGCGGCACCCAGAGCGCGATCGGCAGGTCCTGGGCGAGCGTGCCGATCTCATGCAACTTGGCGACGTAGCGCCACGCGCCGAAAAAGAGAATGACGGCGTACACGATGCATCCAACCGTCGCGAGGGCGCCGACGAGCCGGGCGGAGCGCGGTCCCAGCGATCTCACCAGGGCATCCACTCCGATGTGCGAACCGACGCGCACACCGTAGGCCATGCCCA
>JBDUCE010000374.1:0-3391 GCA_040003635.1 Betaproteobacteria bacterium | reverse complement strand
CTCGGCATGCCCCGCGCTGTTTTGCAACCCCCGTCGAAACCAGTTCACCCCCGGTGATCGTCGTGGCGCGGCCGTCTGGCAGACGACGACCGCAGCGCTTGGAAACGTATGATATCACTCGCATCGCAAAATTCCGGCGCGAAGTTTCGTCCGAGGCTGTTGCGTACAGGCGTGCGGCCGCTCGACCTCGTCGACAACCACCAAGGTGGGGTAGACTGCCCTCCACTTCAAGCGGGAACGAGTTGCAACGATGTCGAGCGTGTCGCTGATTCCGGTCATCCTTTCCGGCGGTATCGGGGCTCGCCTTTGGCCGCTCTCGCGCGAATCGGCCCCGAAACCGTTCATGCCGTTGCCTGACGGTGAAACCCTGCTGGGCAAGACGGCCACACGTGCGCTCGCCCTGCCCGGCGCCAAAGCGCTGCTGACCGTCACCAACCGCGACTATTACTTCCATACCAAAGACGTCTACGCCGGGCTGTCGCCGTCGATACTGCTGGCCGACGCCACGTTCCTCCTCGAGCCCTTTGGCCGCAATACCGCAGCCGCGGTCGCCCTCGCCGCATATTACGCACAGGCGCAGCACGGCGACGACGCGGTGCTGCTCATATTGGCGGCCGATCACCTGATACACGATCAGGAAGCCTTTGCCGCCGCCGTTGCGCGCGCGGTTGCCACTGCGCAAAGCGGCAGTCTCGTCACCTTCGGCATTACGCCGACCCGCGCGGAGACGGGCTTCGGGTACATCGAATGCGGCGACCCGCTCGACGCCGCACCCGGCGCAGTGCCCGTCCTCCGGGCGCGGCGATTCGTCGAGAAACCGGCTGCGGCACTCGCACTCGAATATGTCGCGGCGGGCAACTACGTCTGGAATTCCGGGATGTTCTGTTTCACCGCGCGCGCCATTCTCGATGCCTTCGCGCGCTACGCACCGGCTGTGCTCGAAGCGGTCATCCCGGTGTGGTCGGCCGCCGCCGGCCAAGCGGATAGCCGCATGCTCGAAATCGATACCGCACTTTTTGCGGCGGTACCGGATATTTCCATCGACTACGCAGTGATGGAAAATGCCGCCGCGGAGGGCGCCGTCGCAGTGGTACGCGGAGCATTCGATTGGAGCGATGTCGGCTCGTGGCAGGCGGTTTCCGACCTCACCGAGCCCGACCATGCGGGCAACCGAGGGCGCGGGGAGCGGGTGTCGATCGCCACGACCGGCACCTATGTGCACGCCGAAGATCGGGTGGTCGCCACCGTGGGCATCGAGAACCTCGTGATCATCGATACCGCGGACGCCGTGCTGGTGGCCCATCGCGACCATCTCCAGCGCGTGAAGGAAGTCGTGGGCGAGTTGAAGGCGCGCGGGCACGATGCTTACAAGCTGCACAAGACCGTCGCCCGGCCCTTGGGCGCCTATACGGTGCTGCAGGAAGGGCCGGGATTCAAGATCAAGCGCATCGAAGTGAAGCCCGGCGCCGCGCTGTCGCTCCAGTTGCACCACCGGCGCAGCGAGCACTGGGTGGTGGTGTGCGGCGTTGCGGAAGTGACCCGTGATGACGAGGTATTTCGCATGGCCGCCAACGAATCGACCTACATCCCCGTCGAAACCCGCCATCGCCTGGCCAACCCCGAAAGCACGCCGCTGGTGATGATCGAAGTGCAGTGCGGCGACTATCTTGGCGAGGACGACATCGTGCGCTTCGACGACAAGTACGGACGCGTTCCCGCCTGACCTCTGCCGCGGCAAATCTGGGCCCGCGGGGCGGCCCGGGCCATGCGTGTAGCGTGAACAGGCCCTAGTCGGTGCCGGCCGGCGCGGGAGCCATGCGCCGTCCCAGGCGGCTGGTGATCCCGATGCCGGTGAGGATCAACGCAATGCCGGCGAGGTGAAACGGCGCGAGACGCTCGTCGAGAAAAATCCACGCCAGCACTACGCCGAATACCGGCATCAGGTGCACGAAAAGGCCCGCCACGCTCGGACCTACGAGCTCGACGCCGCGGTTCCAGAAGATATAAGCGAGCACCGACGAGAACAATCCGACCATGAAGAGGGTGGCGATGTTGGTGTAGGTCACCGACATGTGCCTTCCGAACGCCATCTCGCCCAGGAAAAGCGGCAACACGCACAAGTCGCCGACGCAGGCCAGCACGAACAGGAAGGTCAGCATGTGCAGTCCTGCCGGGCGCCACTTGAGGCAAATCGTGTAGACCGACCACATGACCATCGACAGAATCACGAAAATGTCGCCGATGTTGAGCTGGAGCGAGGCGAGGACTGCGGCGCTGCCCTGGGAGAGGATCGTAAGCACCCCGGCGAGGGACACCAGCACGCCGGTGAGCTGTACGCCCGACAAACGCTCTCCGAAAAAAACCCACGACAGCGCGATGATCATTACCGGGATGAATGAATTGAGAATGACGCCGCTGGTCGCCGTGGTGAAATTGAGCCCGATGTAGGCCAGCGCATTGTGCGTTCCCACGCCGATCGCACCCAAAAAAAACATCGTCTTCCAGTTGGCCCGCACCAGCGGCCATTCCTGCCGCAAGTGCGGCCAGGCAAAGGGCGCCAGGATCAGCACGGCGAAAAACCAGCGGAAGAAGGTCATCGCGAATGGGGGGATGTCGCTTGACACCCCGCGTCCGACAATCCAGTTGCAGGCCCAGAAAAACGGCGTGAGCGTCAGCAGCAGATAAGGAGACCGTGTCCAGCGCAGATTCATGAACGCCATCCGGAAATTATCCCATCTTCGCTTGCTATAATTCGCCGTCCTCTCTTCCGATGTCGCAGGCCCCTTCCGCCGTCGGGACGGCCGCCGCGAATTCTGCACCGCAATCGCCGCCCGCCGTCCCCACTTCTCCCGATCCCGCTCTGAGCGCCGCAACGCTCCTGGCGCTGCCCCCGCTCGTCCCGGCGCCGCCATCGCCCGGGCAAAAAATGCGCGTGGCGCCGTTGTCGGGCTCGGCCGATGCGCTTGCACTCGCGCAACTTGCGGTGCGCTGCGCGCAGGCGGGCCGCGTGGTCGCAGCGGTATGCGCCGACGCTCTGGCGGCGCAGCGTTTGGCCGACGAGGTCGCCTGGTTCGCCCCGGCCGTGCGGGTGGCGCTGCTGCCGGACTGGGAGACGCTGCCCTACGACCATTTTTCTCCGCATCAGGATCTGGTCTCCGAGCGGCTGGCGACGCTCTATCGCGTGTCGCGCGGGGAATGCGATCTCATCGTCGTCGCCGCCACCACGGCGCTCTATCGGCTCGCCCCGCCGGAATATCTTGCCGCATTCACTTTTTTTCTGAAGCAGGGCGAGCGACTGGATGTGGGCAGCCTTCGCTCACAATTGGCTCTCGCCGGCTATCAGCACGTCACGCAGGTCGTGTCGCCGGGTGAGTTCAGCGTGCGCGGCGGA
>JBDUCE010000373.1:0-3391 GCA_040003635.1 Betaproteobacteria bacterium | reverse complement strand
GTCTGGGCGTTACCCAGCATCCTGCTCTGCGGAGCCCGGACTTTCCTCTCCCCTCGTAAGCTCACGCTGCAGAGGGCAGCGACGGTCTGGCTGGCTTCGAGTTGCGATTATAGGCGCGTGCGGCGCCGGCGACGGCCGGACCGCCCACGATTTGGCCCGCAGCGCCACGCATCATGCGCGGCCTGCCGGATCGACCGGCGCCGAGGCGTCGACCAGCTTCCAGGGCATCGCCTCGCCGGCGCGCAGCGGGATAACGGTCTCGTCGCCAAAGGGATAACTCGCGGGCACCACCCACTCCTGTCTCGCGAGGGTGATCGTCCCGGCATTGCGCGGGACGCCATAGAAATCGGCCCCGAAGGCGTTGCCGAAAGCCTCGAACCGGTCGAGTGCGCCGGCGGCCTCGAATGCTTCAACGTAAAGCTCCACGGCGGCATGGCCCGAGAAACAGCCCGCGCAGCCGCACTCGCTCTCCTTCGCCTGTCTTGCATGGGGCGCAGAATCGGTGCCCAGAAAGAATTTGGGATTGCCCGAAATGGCAGCGCGCAAAAGCGCCTGCCGATGGCGTTCGCGCTTCAGGATCGGCAGGCAGTAGAGATGCGGCCTGACCCCGCCGACCAGCATGGCATTGCGCGCATACAGCAGGTGCTGCGGCGTGATGGTGGCCGCCACATTGGGGCCTGCGGCCAGCACGAACGCGGCGGCGTCTTCCGTCGTGATGTGCTCGAGCACGACTTTAAGCGCCGGGAAATCGCGGACCAGGCGTGCCAGCACGGTATCCACGAACACCCGCTCGCGATCGAAAATATCGACGTCGGCGGCGGTGACTTCGCCGTGCACCGACAGCACCACGCCGTGCGCTTCCATCGCGGCCAGCGCCGGGTACACGTGCGCGATATCCGTAACCCCGGACGCGGAGTTCGTGGTGGCCCCCGCCGGATAGTATTTGACCGCCAGCACGATGCCGGAGGCCTTCGCTTCCCGGATTTGCGCCGGACTGGTCTCATCCGTGAAATACAGCGTCATCAAGGGCAGGAAGGCGGTCGAGGCCGGCAGCGCCGCCATGATCCGGTCCCGATAGGCCTGCGCGGCGGCGGTGGTCGTCACCGGCGGACGCAGGTTGGGCATCACCAGCGCGCGGGCAAAGGCGCGTGCGGTGGCCGTCGCCGCATTCCACATGCCGGGGCCATCGCGCAGATGAACATGCCAATCGTCCGGTTGGCGAACCACGATGCGGGCAGGGCGGCTCGCCGCGGGGGAGCTGGAAGTCATGGCATCCTTTGTTCGGGATCTGCCCACACTATAGCCATGCGTGCGAGCGGGTGGCACGAGGCCGCCACCCCAGGCACGAGATTTTGCCAAACCCGGATGGCGTGGCGGATTTGCCGCGGACAGGCCCGGACAGGCCATAGGGGCTCAAACGTCCGCCTTCACCCTTGCCGCGCCATGGACAAGGGCTTGGACGGCTGGCAAAGAGATGGGTCGAGGCGATATAATGCGCGGTTTCCCCCTCGCCTCACGCGCTGCCTTTTTTGGCCGCCGGCAGGGAAGCGGAGCCGTGACCTGACGGGCAACCCTCAGCGCGGCTTAAGCACCGAGACCAAATCGAGGTAGTGAATGGCAGCCAAGAACGCAACCGCCGGAGTCGCCGTGGCTAAAAAGCCGAAGCCCCTCACCGAGGAGGAGCTCGTGAAGGCGCCGGAGAAGGATTACATGAACGACGCGCAGCTTGCATTCTTCAAGCAGCGCCTGCTTGAGTTGCGCGAGCAAATGCTGCAGAACGCCGACGATACCGGCCAGCATCTGCGCGAAAACGAGGTCACCACCGATCCGTCGGACCGGGCGACGCTCGAAGAGGAATACACGCTCGAATTGCGTACGCGCGATCGGGAACGCAAGCTCCTCAAAAAGGTCGAAAAATCCCTGCGCATGATCGACGACGGCAGTTACGGCTGGTGCGAAGAGACGGGCGAGCCGATCGGCATACCGCGTCTTCTCGCCCGTCCGACCGCCACGCTGTCCCTGGAGGCCCAGGAGCGGCGCGAGCGGGTGCAGAAGCTCTACGGCGACTGATTCGCTGCGTTGATTTCCGCAAGGATGCGTGCGCTCGCCCGCCAATCATTCACGTCCGCAGACTCTCCAAGGAGCATGTAATGGCCGAACCCTTTGTCCTTCCCCCGCTGCCGTTTGCCGAAGACGCACTCGCGCCGGTGATTTCCGCGAACACCCTGAGCTTCCATTACGGCAAGCATCACAAGGCCTACGTGGACAACCTCAACAAGCTCGTCCCTGGAACCGAGTACGAAGGGATGTCCCTCGAGCAGATCGTGAATGCCACCGCAGGCAAGGTGGACAAGGCAGGCATCTTCAACAATGCCGCCCAGGTTTGGAACCACACGTTCTACTGGAATTGTCTGCGCAAGAACGGCGGCGGAACGCCCAGCGGCGATCTCGCGGGCAAGATCAACACGGCGTTCGGCAGTTACGACAATTTCAAGAAAGAGTTTGCCAATGCCGCCGTCACCCAGTTCGGCTCCGGCTGGGCGTGGCTCGTGGCCGACGGCGATGCCGTCAAGCTGGTCAAGACCCCGAACGCCGAGGTACCGTTCGTCAAAGGCCAGCGGCCTTTGCTGACGATCGATGTGTGGGAGCACGCTTACTATCTCGACTATCAGAATCGCCGTCCTGATCATGTCAATGCTGTGATCGACAAGTTGCTCAACTGGGATTTTGCCGCGCAGAATCTCGCGCGGCGCTAAAGTCCCCGCCAGGAAGCGTCTCGGCGCTCCATCGAAGCAACGGCCGGAGGATCCGGCCGTTGCCGTTTGTGCTGCTGCGTCTTGTCGTGATGCTGCGGGGGGCCGATAATCGGGTGAGCGGAAAGCTCCGCTTGAACAACGACCGGGAATGAACGCGATCTGATGGCCCTGTTCTCCAAACCTCCGGCCAAGAAACCCGAGCCTCCGAAGGGAGAGCGCAAAGTGCGCGGCATCGGCACTGCAACGCGTCCGGCATCGACGCGTCATGGCGCGCATGGGTCGACCAAATCGCGCCACGACAAGCGCACGCCGGCGCACAAGCCCGGCGCCCAACCCGCAAGCTCGAAGCGCGGCGACAACGTCGTCGAGTGGTTGCCTTCGCAACCGGTGCCGGAAACGACAGCTCCGGCGCCGATGTGCGGTGTGCTCGAAAATGCGGCGCTGCTGTTTGCGAGCGGACAGGCCGGACCCGCGCGGGAGCTGCTCGAGGATAGTGTTGCGAATGATCCCGAGGCGCTCAAATCCGATTTTGCGTGGCTGGCGTTGTTCGATCTGATGCAACGCGCTGGCGACCGGTCGGGCTTCGACCAGCTCGCGCTGCGCTACGTGGTGAATTTCGAGCAATCGCCCCCCGG
>JBDUCE010000372.1:0-3413 GCA_040003635.1 Betaproteobacteria bacterium | reverse complement strand
TAGCGTCCAACCATGCCCGACGCCGACTTCTACTCACGCCTGCCGGTCGTCGCCGGCTTTACCGGCATCATGGACCCGGCGCGCTACCAGTCTTTGCCTCGCGACTGGGTGCTGGGGTTGACGGATGTCGAGGGCTCGACCAAGGCCATCGAGCAAGGTCGCTACAAGGCTGTCAATACGGCGGGAGCCGCCGTGATCGCCGCCGTCTCGAACGCGCTGGATGGGCGCCATTTTCCCTTCATATTCGGGGGTGACGGCGCGTGTGTCGCCGTGTCAGCGGGTGATGAAGCCGCCACGCGCACCGCGCTGGCGGCCACCGCCGCCTGGGTCCGCGACGATCTCGACCTCAACCTTCGCGCGGCCCTCGTTCCCGTCGCGGCTGCGAGAGAACAGGGTCTCGATGTCCGGGTCATGCGCTACGGCCCCTCTCCGGATGTGTCGTACGCCATGTTCTCCGGCGGTGGCGTTGCCTGGGCTGACCGCTCCATGAAGGACGGTCAATTTGCAGTCGCGGCAGCGGCGCCCGGGACGCGCCCCGATCTGTCGGGGTTGTCATGCCGCTGGAATGACATTCCGAATGTAAACGGCACCATCCTGTCGCTGGTGGTGGCGCCGGTCAACCATCGCGACCCTGCATTCCGCGCACTCATCGAAACGTTCCTCGCGGAGCTGGAAGCAAGCCCGGAGGTCGCGCGGCCGGTGCCCGAAGGCGCCCCCGGCGTGGGCTGGCCGCCGCCGGGATTGGATCTGGAGGCTCGCGCATCGCGCCAGAGCGGAGAACGCCTGGCGCGCTCGCGCGTTCGCGTAGCGGCGTCCACGCTGTTGGCGTTCGCGGTGATGCGGCTCGGAATCCGGGTGGGCAGCTTCGATCCCGCCACATACCGTCGGCAGGTGGTAGAGAATTCGGACTTTCGCAAGTATGACGATGCGCTGCGCATGACACTCGATTGCACGCCGGCCTTTGCCGACGCGATCGAGCGTCGCCTCGCCGGCGGCGCTGCTCGCGAGATTATCCGGTTCGGCCTGCACCGTCAGTCGGCGGCCCTCATGACTTGCATCGTGCCCTCGATTTCCGAAAGCGATCATTTTCACTTCGTGGACGGCGCCGCCGGCGGCTACGCACTCGCGGCGCGAAACTTGAAGCAGCAGCTCGCAAGCGCGCCGATGGCGCCGTCGAGTCGGGGCGAAGAGGTTGGCCAACCCTAGATCGAAGGCCGCTTTTTGCCCCTGGCTTTCTGCTTCCCCATTTCATCCGCTCCCCATTTCCAGTTACGAATCTCCGGCATGTCTTCACCGTGTTGCCGGATGTAGCGCTGGTGATCGAAGAGTTTGTCCCGGATGATCTGGGTGAGATAAGCGGCGCGTGCGCCCAGGCTCGGCACCCGATCGATGACGTCCTTGACCAAATGGAACCGGTCGATGTCATTGAGCACCGCCATGTCGAACGGCGTGGTGGTCGTTCCTTCTTCCTTGTAGCCTCGAACGTGCAGGTTGCGGTGGTTGGTTCGACGATAGGCCAGTTTGTGGATCAGCGCGGGATACCCGTGATAGGCAAAGACGATGGGCTTGTCCTTCGTGAACAGGACATCGAAGTCCTTGTCGCTCAGACCGTGCGGATGCTCGCTCTGCGGTTGCAGCGCCATCAAGTCCACCACGTTGATGACGCGTACCTTTAGCTCCGGGAAATGCACCCGCAGCATCTCCACCGCCGCCAGCGTTTCCATGGTCGGCACATCGCCGGCGCAGGCCATCACCACATCCGGCTCGCGGCCCTCGTCATTGCTGGCCCATTCCCAGATGCCCAGCCCGGCGGTGCAGTGCTTGACGGCGGAGTCCATGTCCAGCCATTGCAGCTCGGGCTGCTTGCCCGCGACGATGACGTTGATGTAGTGGCGGCTGCGCAAGCAATGATCCGTCACTGACAACAAGGTGTTGGCATCCGGCGGCAGATACACGCGAATGATGTCGGCCTTCTTGTTCGCGACGTGGTCGATGAAACCCGGATCCTGGTGGCTGAAGCCGTTGTTGTCCTGTCGCCACACGTGGGACGTCAGCAGATAGGTCAGCGAGGCGATAGGCCGTCGCCAGGGAATCCGGCGCGAGACCTTCAGCCACTTGGCATGCTGATTGAACATGGAGTCCACGATGTGGATGAAGGCCTCGTAGCAGGAGAAGAATCCGTGGCGGCCGGTGAGCAAATACCCTTCCAGCCAGCCCTGGCAAAGATGCTCGCTCAAGACTTCCATCACGCGACCGTCGGCCGATAGCTCGGTGTCGCTCGGGAGAATCTCCCCCGTGAAAGTGCGATCGGTGGCTTCGAATAAAGCTGCCAGCCGATTCGATGCCGTCTCGTCCGGGCCGAAGACGCGAAAGTTGCGCGCGCTCATGTTGAGCTTCATCACGTCGCGCAGAAAGGTGCCCGTCACGCGTGTCGCCTCGGCCGTCACCGCCCCGGGAGCGGGAACATCCACCGCGTAATCACGGAAATCGGGAAGCTTCAGCTCCTGCAGAAGGAGGCCCCCATTGGCATGCGGGTTCGCCCCCATGCGTCGATTGCCCTTGGGCGCAAGCTCGGCGAGTTGCGCCACGAGCTTGCCGGCCTCGTCGAATAATTCCTCGGGCCGGTAGCTCTTCATCCATTTTTCGAGCAGTCGCAGGTGCGCTGGATTTTCAGCCAGGTTCGCCAGAGGAACCTGGTGAGAGCGCCAGGACCCTTCGGTCTTCAGGCCGTCCACCTCTTTGGGTCCGGTCCAGCCTTTGGGCGTGCGCAGGATGATCATGGGCCACGCGGGACGCTTCCTGGAGCCTTTGGCGCGCGCCTCGGATTGGATTTGCCGGATCTCGCCGACAATCTGATCGAGGGTTCCAGCCATGAGTTGATGAACTTTTTCCGGATCGTCCCCTTCCACGAAATAGGGCTTGTAACCGTAGCCGCGAAACATCGCCTCCAGTTCCTCGTGGCTGATTCTGGCCAGGATGGTCGGACTGGCGATCTTGTAGCCGTTCAGATGCAGGATCGGCAGCACCGCGCCGTCGTGGACGGGATTCAAAAACTTGTTCGAGTGCCAACTCGTGGCCAGCGCGCCGGTCTCCGCTTCGCCATCGCCCACCACGCAGGCGACCAGCAGGTCGGGATTATCGAATGCAGCGCCGTACGCGTGCATCAGGGAATAGCCGAGCTCGCCCCCTTCGTTGATCGAACCCGGCGTTTCCGCGGCAGTGTGACTGGGAATGCCGCCCGGAAACGAGAATTGGGTGAACAGTCGTTTGAGGCCTTGCTCGTCTTGCGAGACCGTTGGATACAGCTCGCTGTACGTGCCCTCGAGGTAGGTGTTCGCGACCAGGCCCGGCCCGCCGTGCCCGGGCCCGGTGACGTACATCACGTCCAGGTCGTGCTGGCTGATGATGCGGTT
>JBDUCE010000027.1:0-11535 GCA_040003635.1 Betaproteobacteria bacterium | reverse complement strand
GCCCGGCGCGGCCGGTCGGCTGTTCACGAAACGCGCCTGCGTCGTGGACCGGGATTAGCGGGCTCGCCGGCTCCGCTCATGGTGTTAGTTCTCCAACGGATGGCCTACGATGACCTTCGAAAACATTGTCACCGAACGACGCGGTCGTGTCGGCGTCGTCACGCTGAATCGCCCGAAGCAGCTCAACGCGCTCAACGATACATTGATGAACGAGCTCGGGGAGGCATTGCACGAGTTCGACAAGGATGAGGCCATCGGCGCGATCGTGATTACCGGCAGCGAGCGCGCCTTCGCGGCCGGCGCCGATGTCGGCGCGATGAAGGATTGGTCGTACATGGACGTGTACAAGACCGATTTCATCACCCGCAACTGGGAAACCATCCGTTCCATTCGCAAGCCGGTGATCGCGGCGGTTGCCGGCATTGCCCTCGGCGGTGGGTGTGAGCTCGCAATGATGTGCGACATCATCATCGCCGCCGAGAACGCGCGATTCGGCCAGCCCGAAATCAAGCTCGGCATCATCCCCGGCGCGGGCGGGACCCAACGTCTTCCGCGCGCTGTCGGCAAGGCGAAGGCGATGGATCTCGTCCTTACCGGCCGGATGATGGACGCGCAGGAGGCCGAGCGGGCCGGCCTCGTGTCCCGCATCGTTGCGTCCGACAAGCTGCTGGAGGAAGCGGTCGCCATCGCCAGCACCATCTGCGAATTCTCGCTGCCCGCGGTGATGCTCGCGAAGGAGGCGGTGAACCGCGCCTACGAAAGCGGGCTCGCCGACGGCGTCCTGTTCGAGCGCCGCGTTTTTCATTCGTTGTTCGCAACGGAGGATCAGAAGGAGGGCATGCGCGCGTTCGTCGAGAAGCGCAAGCCCGATTTCAAGCACCGCTGAGTTTTTTCAATTCCCTGGCAAACAAGTTTTTCATTGCCTCCAGATTGACCGATTGGTGTTCCCGACGCCAGACCAGATGCGTCCGCGTCTTTGCGAATTTGGCTGGGAGGGTGGTCATCGTCACGTTCGGGACTGCGCGCGTCAATTCGAGCACGGCGCGCGGCACGATCGCGATGCCGGACCCCGCCGCCACACACGCAATGATGGCGTGATAGGACTGAAATTCGATGACGCGATCGGGCAGGACCTTGCTTGCTTCGAGCCAGGCTTCGAGCCGTCGCCGATACGAGCAGCCCGTGGAGAATGCAATGACGGTTCGATTTCCGATGTCTTTCGGAGAACGAATCGGGCCGAAGCTCTTCGGTGTGATGAGTACAAGCTCTTCCACGAACACCGTTTGAGTTCCGAGGTCATCGGCGTTGAACGGTTCCGCAACGAACGCGGCTTCAACGTCCTGCTCGTGCACCCGCGAAACCAAGGCGCCCGAAGTCCCCGTGACAAGCTCGATCTGGACCTCCGGAAAGAGCGTGTGGTAGCGGGACAGCACGGGTGGCAGGCGGCTCGCCGCAGTGCTTTCCAGCGCTCCCATGCGCAGCGTACCTCGCGGTCTTCCGTTGCGTAGCGCGGCTTCGGCCTCCGAGGAAAGCCGCAGCAACTGATCGGCGTAGGGGACCAGGAGCTTGCCTTCGGCAGACAGGGCGAGCCGGCGGCCAACGCGCAAGAAGAGCTTGGTCCCGAGTTGCTCCTCCAACTGCTTGATCCGGGTCGTCACGTTCGACGGTACGCGGTTGAGCTTGGCCGCCGCCTTGTTGACGCCGCCTTGTTCGACCACCGATTTGAAGATTTTCAGCGAGGCAAGATCCATATTCTCGACAAGTGAATAGAGTGTTCATAATTATTCACTTTAATCCAGAGCAGTGTCAACCTAGACTGTTGCAAAATCACGAAAGCGGGGACCAGCGGCGTGCGTCGGAAGACACTGGATGCCGCCCCCGATTTGCCTTAGGGAGACAGGCTCTTCGCGTCGGGAATGACGGTGCAGTTGTCATGCCGATTCATAAGTGTCAAATAGCAGGCCACCGCGATGCCCAACACGACTCTCGATAACCGGAGCAATCCCGCTTCCCTCTCAGCGTGGGTGAGCGCTCTCGCGGGTTTGGCTGCGCTCGCCATTGCCATCGGCATCGGACGCTTCGCCTTCACTCCGATCTTGCCGATGATGCAAGAGGATTCCGGCTTGTCCGTCTCCGAAGCGGGTTGGCTCGCCTCGGCGAACTACCTGGGTTACCTCGTGGGCGCCCTTTCCGCAATCGGCATGCGCGTTCAGTCCACCATCGCCATTCGCGTCGGGCTTCTGGTCATCGGCCTGTCGACGCTCGCCATGGGCCTGGAATACCCATTCATGTCTTTGGTCGCCCTGAGGGCTATCGCGGGAATTGCGAGCGCCTGGGTGCTGGTGTTCGTTTCCACCTGGGCCCTCGAGCGCTTGGCGCTTCTTGGACGCGCCAACCTGAGCGGCATCGTTTACGCCGGTGTTGGCATGGGGATCGTGATCGCGGGCGGTGCTTGCCTCCTGGTCATGAGCCGGCATGCTCGTTCTGCCGACGCGTGGTTTTCCTTGGGCGCCATATCAATCGCCGTCACCGCCGTGATCTGGCCGCTCGTCAAGGCAAGCCCATCGGCCAACCCGGTCCCTCCGCCGGCGATGGCAGCCTCGGGCATTTGGGGCGCCGAATATTGGCGTCTCGTGCTGTGCTACGGTGCCTTTGGCTTCGGCTACATTATTCCGGCCACGTTCCTTCCCCTGATGGCGAAGGAGATCATTCCGGATCCTCGGCTTTTTGGGTGGGCCTGGCCTGTGTTCGGCGCGGCGGCGGTCATTTCGACAGTCTTCGCGGCGCAGTTGAAGCGGTTCCTGTCGTACCGGGCCATTTGGATCGGGGGCCATCTCGCCATGGCACTCGGCGTCGTCCTTCCGCTCATCGTGGCTGGGCTCCCCGGAATCATGATGTCGGCGCTCCTCGTGGGAGGCACGTTCATGGTAATCACCATGGCGGGCATGCAGGATGCGCGCAGGATCGCGGGACCTCATGCACGTGCGCTCATGGCGGCAATGACTTCGGCGTTTGCGCTCGGCCAATTGCTGGGTCCGGTGATCGTAAGTCTTCTGGTTCAGTCAATCGGGAATTTTTCGCCGGCATTGGTCCTTGCCGCATCGATGCTCGCCCTGAGTGCCATTTCACTGCGGCAAAGGGAGGCGAAACGTGAGTGAATTGAAATGGGTTGCAGGACAGCGCGCTTTTCAGGACCGAATGCCGCCGCTGCCTGCCGACCAAATGACCGATGCACAGCGCAAGGCCGCCGAAGCGATGATTGCCGGCCCGCGAAAAGGCGTGAAGGGGCCCTTTGTGCCTCTTCTGCGCAGCCCGGAGCTCATGGACCGACTGCAGAAAGTGGGGGAGTACCTACGGTTCCAGAGCTCGCTCGAGGAACGAATAAGCGAGCTCATCATGCTGGTCGTCGCGAGGGCATGGACCCAGCATTTCGAATGGTCTGTCCACGTGTCCCTCGGCCGCAAAGCCGGCATCTCCGAGGACACGATCGCCGCGCTTGCCGAAGGACGACGGCCATCCGGCATGGGCGAACATGAAGAGGCTGCCTACGATTTCTGCGAAGAGCTGCTTCGCACCAAAGGGGTCTGCGAAACCACCTATCGCCGCGCCGTCATGAAGTTCGGCGAAAATGGCGTGATCGATATGGTCGGGGTCGCGGGCTATTTCACGACAGTGTCCATGGTAATGAACGTCGCCCATTCGCCGCCGCCGGAGGACGAGTCCGTCAGCGCGCTTATCCCGTATCCGTTCTGACGTAGCGTCTTCGGCGCGCCTTCCGGCGCCTAGCGGGCGCCGCGATGGCTGGTCACTTCGTGCGCCAATGCATTCGAGCAGACATAGGTCATGCGCGCCGGCAATATCGGCATTGACAACGCAATGTCCTTACGCTAATGTAAGAATATTTAATATCTGAAAGACGTTATGGCGACAGCAACGCTCACCAGCAAAGGTCAAATTACGATCCCGCTGAAAGTGCGGCGGAAACTCGGCCTCGACGCGGGCGACCGCGTCGAGTTTGTAGAGGTTAGCCCTGGGGAGTTTGCACTCAAGGCAGCAACGGAAGATGTCCGCTCGCTCAAAGGGATGGTTGGCAGACCCGCCTCGCCGGTCTCAATCGACGCAATGAGCTCTGCGATAAAGCGTCGCGCCGCCAGCCGGTGATTGGTCTCGATACCAACGTCCTCGTTCGTTACATCGCGCAGGACGATCGCCGGCAAGCCGCGCAGGCTACTCACGTCATTGAAGAAGAATGCAGCGAGACGCGCCCGGGCTTCGTCGCGGCGATCGTGCTGGCCGAGCTCGTGTGGGTCCTCGAGAGCTGTTACGGAACTACCAAGGCCGAGATCGTTGCCGTGCTACAGCGAATCCTGCGAACCAAGCAACTCGTGGTTCAGGACGCGGAGACGATTTGGAAGGCCGTGCGCTCGTTCGAGGCGAGCAGGGCGGATTTCGCCGACTGTCTGATTGAACGCACAGGTGCCGCGCATGAGTGCGAATACACTTCAACATTCGACAAGCATGCCGCCAGTACCGGTATGCGCTTGATCTAATCCGGATGCGTTCGAACGGGCTGGTATTTTCCTTTCAGCCGCAACGCTCTCGATTCGACCCAAGTCCAGGACATCGCCGCCAAGCCCAGGATCAGGGGGTAGGACACCGCAAACAGGAATAGCGAACTCCGCGGACCAGCGATCGCAACCACCGTTTGCTGGACGGGGAAAGCGAAAACTTAAATGCCATATGAATAGTCGGCGCGGGTGTTGAGAAACGGCAGGTAAAGCCGCGGATGGAGGGCGAGCAGGATGACCCAGTATCCGACCGCGACGTAGAACAGCGTGCCGAAAAGCTCCGTTTTACTCGACATTCCAGCCAAGGCTACAAGCGCTATGCCGGTAGCGGGACCCAAAGGCACCATCCGGCGATTTGTATACATCAGGCTTCCAACCAGAAAACTGCCAACCAGTCTCGGGGTCATGTATTCGTCATGGCGAGGAATCCACGCCATGACCTCATCGGGAAACAGAAAATAACCAACAATGCAACCGATACAGAACAAATTGGCGGGAAGAGGTTTCTGCAGGATACGGAAGACCAGCAGGACGGCGACTACGGCGTAAAGCCAGGCCTCTACCTGTATCGTCCACAGCGACCCATTCACGCCGCCGGACATGGGATTGCCGATAAAGACGCCGGGCAGGCCGTGCCCGACATCAAGGATCGGAATGCTCGCAAGGTACTTCCACGTTTGCGAATCGTGGAAAAAATCGCGTAGCGGCAATACAGTAGCAATCGGCCCGAGTACAAAGACGCTCAGCAAGGCGGTCACCACCAGGCCCGGCCAGATGCGCAGGAAACGAGCCCGGATGAAAGAGCCGAGAGTGGGGGCAAAGTGGGCACTCCTGGTCACCAGGAAGCCGCTGATCACAAAAAAGATGATGACTGCGAGCGTGGCGAAATCCAGGATTTCGACGGTTCGAGCGAGCGGCTCTTTTGCGCCGCGTCCGGAGAGCGCGTACGAATGAGAGAGCACGACGAGCGACGCGGCGACGAACCGCATCACGTTGAAGTTGTTGTCCCGATCACGCACTCGATCAGCGACGCTCGTCCACCCAAAAACCCAGCCGCTGCCTAGTCCGTTGCGGATCTCGTTCATGTTACGTTCGGTAAGGTTCAGTGGATGAAACATGCCGCGTCGGGAGTGAGCACTACCGATGGCAGGTCGGTGTCTTCGTTTGGAGACAGTGCCGGCGGCCGGCGCGTGCTTCCTGACCTGAGCGTGACAGTGTATCGTTGTGCGCCGGAGTGTCTGGCCGGCGCCTGTTAATCCGCGGATCCCAGGTTCATGCACCGGTCGAGGAGCCATCCATCAACACCGCGCACGGATCGCTCAGAGGATCATGCATCGCGTGAGCGATGGTCGATGCGTTTCGTGTCGAATCTTGCTGGACCGAATGAGACGGATTGGTTATGCGGCAGACCACCCTGTGCCGGACCGCGTTAGCTGGGCAGATTGTCCATGCGCTGGCTTAAGCTGACACTCGCCGTGCTCGTTGTCGCCGTTACCGTGGCCTTCGGCGCGTGGGTTGCCAACACCGATACCGTTACCGCCGTCGAGTTCTACAATAGCGCCCTCGAGCGCTACCTGATCACCGCCGACCCGCAAGAGACGACCACGCTGGACGCCGGCAAGGTTGACAAGGGCTGGGTGCGCACCGGTGCGCAATTCACCGCCTACACCTATCCCTGGCCTGGTCGCGCACCCGTGTGCCGCTTCGCCGGCACGGCGCGCAAGGCACCGAGCTCCCATTTCTTTGCTGCCGGCACGGCCGAATGTGCGCTGGCGAAACAGGACCCGGGTTGGACCTACGAAAAGGTGGCGTTCTACGTCATCGCACCGAGTGCCGGAGCGTGTCCGGAGAGCACCTATCCGGTGTGGCGCAGCCGCGTCGCCAGCCCCGATAGTGCCGTCAACCAACGCTTTGCCACCGATCTCACCGCGTATTCCCGGATGACGCAGCAGGACCTCGCACCCGAAGGCGCCGTCATGTGCACTCCGGTCTCCGACGCCGAGAAGGAGGCCGACATCGTGCGCCTTCTCGAGCAGAGCACGCTCGGGCCCACTGAAGCGCTGGTGCGCGAGGTAAAAGCCAAGGGCATCGCCCCTTGGATCGACGAGCAGTTGTCGTTGAACGTGACCCGCTACACGCAGTACCCGTACAGCCAGCGGCCTCAGGACACCTCCTTCGCCTCGTTGTGCGTCGACGACACAAACCCTCCGGCCACGCCGGAGAAATATTGCCACACCTACAGGATCTCGCCGTCGCCGGTCGGGTGGGAGTTCTTTCGCCAGGCGAAGAGCGCCCCCGATCAACTGCGGCTGCGCATGGCGCACGTCTGGCACCAGATCTTCGTGATCAGCGACGGCAACGGCACTTATGTCTACGCCGATTTTCACCAGCGGCTGCGTGACAACGTGTTCGGGACGTTCGAGAACTTGCTGCTCAAATTCACGCTGTCCCCGCAACTCGGCGAGTACCAGAACTGGATCAGGAATGTTCCCGCACACGACGGCATCCGTCCGAACGAGAACTTCGCGCGGGAGCTGATGCAGCTATTCACCATCGGTGTCAACGAGCTCAACGAGGACGGCACGGTGAAGCTCGACGGCAACGGCCATCTGATCCCGACCTACGTCCAGTCCGATATCGAAACGCTGGCGCGGGTGCTGACCGGCTTCGATTTTCCACCGATGCCCGGTTCCGTTCCGAGCTGGGGCGCGCTCAATTACTACGTCGGCGACATGATCCCCTACGACGAGCATCACGACCGGGGGGCGAAGCGCCTGCTCAACGGCGTCATCGACCTGCCGGCGGGCGGCGGGGCGATGGCGGATGTACGCACCGCGATCCACGCGCTCGCGCTGCACCCGAACACGCCGCCGTTCATCAGCAGGCAGCTCATCCAGAAGTTGGTGACCAGCGCGCCCACTCCCGGCTACGTGGCACGCGTGGCGGCCGTGTTCAAGGACAACGGCAAGGGCGTGCGCGGCGACCTGGCCGCGGTCACCCGGGCGATCCTGCTCGATCCGGAAGCGCGCGGCGCGCGCAAGATCGATCCGGAGTATGGCCGATTGCGCGAGCCGGCGCTGTTCTGGACCGCGATGATCCGCGGTCTCGACATCACCACCGATGGCGTAACCCCTTACATGTCGAGCGGACAGAGCGGGCAACTGCTGTTTCTGGCGCCCTCGGTCTTCAACTACTACCCATCCGACTACACGCTTGCCGGCGGCGCGGTGCCCGCGCCTGAATTCGGTATTTTCAATTCGGCGGAGTTTCTGACGCGCGCCAATCAGGTCAACGAGCTGCTCTACCACGTCGACAGGCCGGCGGCCGACGTCGCGCCGGTGTGGGGTCCGCAGCCTTACGTGGTGAACGCCACGGGGACGCCCAGCCCGCCCCTTACCGCGTTGGTGCCCGATGCGGGGAACGTGAATGTTCTGGTCGACCGCCTCGACAAGCTGTTCCTGCACGGGACGATGAGGCCGGTGATGCGCAAGACCATCGTCGATGCCGTCAGCAAGATCGCCCCGGAGGATGCGCTGCGCCGGGTCAAGCTGGCGACGCAACTGACGCTCACCTCGGTCGACTATCAGATGCAGAAATGAGGATGCCATGACGAAGCGATGGCTATCCCCCGCATCGCCGCGCCGGCGCCGGCTGCTGCAAGCACTGGCCGCGTCGGGCCTGCTGGGCGCCCTCGAGCGCAACATCGCGCTCGCGCGTGGCGCAGCGGACTACAAGGCGCTGGTATGCGTCTATCAGCAGGGCGGCAACGACGGCGAGAACACGCTGATTCCCTACGACAACCGCGCCTATGCCAACTACGCGTCCATACGCACGCCGGCTTCCGGGCTCAATATTGCGCAAGCGGATTTGCTGCCGATCCAACCGCCGCGCGTGTCGACGCCCTATGGATTTCATCCCGCGTGCGCGCCGCTGAAAACGTTGTTCGAGCGGAAAAAGCTGGCGGTCGTCGGGAACCTCGGCATGCTGGTGCGACCGTCCACCAAGGCCGGATTGGAGACCCAGGGCGCACCGCGACCGGCCAACCTTTTCTCTCACGCGGATCAGCAGCTCGCGCTGCAGAGCGGCGATTACACCGGTTTCAATCGCATCGGCTGGGGAGGTCGCATCGCGGACAAGCTCCAAGCGCTGAACGCCGGCACGATTTTCCCGCCGCTGATCTCCACCAACGGCCTGCGCACCTTCGCCTCGGGCCAGGCGTCGGTTCCCTTGACCGTGCCGGAGTACGCTTCGTTGACGCTGCTCAACAGCGGCATCGGCCGGCAAGCGTTCGACGCGGTGCGCGATGCGGCGATGCAGGAAATTCTGGCGCAGCCGACGGCCAATGTTTACGACGGCGTCGCCAAGCGCTATTCGAAACAGGGACTCGCGGCATCGTCGGTGGTGTACCCGATTCTGCAGAATCCGGCATCGGTCGTGCCGCAGTTCTTTGCCGGCCTCGATTCCAGTGTCGCCCGCCAGATGAAGACCGTCGCCCTGCTGATCGAAGGTCGGGAGCAGACGCAACTGAAGCGGCAGGTGTTCTACGTCAACCAGAGCGGCTACGACACCCACGCCGCGCAGTTACCGCATCACCACCAACTGCTGGGTGATCTGGCGAAGGCACTCGAAGCGTTCCAGGGTGCCATGACCGCGCTCGGGACTGTGAACGATGTCACGACGTTTACGCTATCCGATTTTGGCCGGACCCTGAAGCCCGCCAGTGCCTCGGGTACCGACCACGGCTGGGGCAACTATGCGTTCGTGCTCGGGGGCGCCGTCGAGGGCGGCGAGTTTTACGGCACCGTACCAACGCCCGTGCTCAACGGACCGGACGACCTGGGCCAGGACGGACGCTGGATTCCCACGACGTCGCTCGAGCAATACGGCGCGACGCTGGCGCGCTGGCTGGGCATCACGGAGGCCGATCTGCCCTACGTGTTTCCCAACATCGGCGCGTTTGCGAACACCAACCTCGGGTTCATGGGGAAGACCGAACCCCCGCGAAGCATGGTCGGCAGGCGGTAACTCAAGACAGCGTCCTGCCGCGGAAGAGACCACCGCGGAGGACATGGCGCGCGCCCGCTGACGGGGGTCTATTCGGCCCAGCGGCTCGCCCACCCATTGGGACCTACTCGGTGATCGGCCAGCTCTTGTGGTCACCCGAACGGGTCCCAGCACCTTCACCTCCGCCGTTCTGAAATCGCGCGTGTTCCTGGTGACGACGACGAATCCGTGAACGAGCGCAGGCGCTGCGATCAGACTATCCTTGATCGGCAGCGATTTGCCGGACATGCGCCAACTGGGGTAGTGGCTTGAAGAGCCAAAGGCATTATTCCGCTACGCTCGCGCCCGAGCCTCCCATTTCCTTCGGGAGGTCCTTCATCTTGGGCAACCCATCCTTAATGCGCAGCTTCGTCTCCTGATAGTGGACATGGATGCCGGCGCGGTACGGGAATTCCGGAATGACCGCTGCATACACGTCGGTGAGTTTCCAGCCGGGATGCTCGGTGAAGAGGTGGCCTCCGCACGTCTTGCACCATTTGCGGTAACTCTGCGGCGTCTTGTTGTAAGTGCCGATGTTGTCGGCGCCCCGCGTGATCTGCACCGCTTCGGGTTTCCATAGCGTGAAGGCGTTGACGGGCCCTGCCGACCAGCTTCGGCACGACTCGCAATGACAATAACCCATGCCCGCGGGCTCACCGCTGACCGCGAACTCGACGGCGCCGCAAAAGCAGCTGCCTTTGTAAGCCTTTCCGTTGCTCATGATGCATCTCCTTGGTGGTTTGCACTCGTCTTGCCGAGGCCGGCTTGACCGGCAGATTGATTGTTGCCTGACGTCATCACTTCCGCGCGATCACGACTTCGAGGTACTCGCTCGGCAGCACCAAGGTGCGGTCGCCCGAGCGGTTGCGGCTATCCATGAGGGCAAGCAAGTCCTGGGTGAAGGCAGCCTGCTTCTGCGCATCGAGCGCACCGAAAGTCTTGTTCATCGGGCCGTAGTAAGTGCGGAACACTTCGATCCAGTGGGCCGGCGAGCGGTAGCGGAAGACGAACTGGCGGCTTTCCGTGCGGATCTCCCGCGCGGTTTTGCCGAAGAGCTCCTCCAGCCTTGCCTTCGTGCCCCACAGTCCCGGTGATTTTACGCCCGGCGCGGGAGGGATGTACTTGCCGATCGTCTTGAACAGTTGTCCGATGAAGCTCTCGGGCGTCCAGTTCGCCAGACCGATGCTGCCGCCGGGCTTGCAGACGCGCGCGAGCTCAGCTGCCGCCGTGTCCTGGTTCGGGGTGAACATCACGCCGAAGGTGGACATCACCACGTCGAACGACGCGTCGGGGAAGGGCAGGTTCTCGGCGTCGGCTTCCTGGAACCGGATCGTGTGGCCTTCGGCCTGCGCGCGCACCCGCCCGGATTCGAGCAGCGAAGCCACGTAGTCGGTGGAGGTCACGTCGCACCAGCGGCGCGCGGCCGCGAGCGTGGCATTGCCGTTGCCGGCTGCAACATCGAGTACCCGGCTGCCTGCGCGCAGGTCGAGCGCTTCGCAAAGGTTCTCGCCGACGATCTGCACAGTGGTACCTACGACGGCATAGTTGCCCGTGGACCGGGCGGCCTGCTGGCGGGTCTTGACTGCAGCGAGATCGATGGCAGGCGAGGGAACGATAATGACGGTAGACATGGCTTTGCTCCTGGTGAAGTGGATGGGGACGCTCTGCTTCGGGTAGCGGAGGACGGCGGTGGAGCTCGTGGTGCTCAACCTCCCGGCTTGCGGCTTGGCTTGGACGGCGTGCGCGAGGCCGCGGGCAACCGCGGCTCGTGTACCGCCACGACGTCGATCGCAGGGCCGGCAACGGCGCGGGTGGACGACGGCGCGATGACCTTCGGCGCCGCCAGCGCTTCGGGTTCATGGCTGATGGCTTCCATCCTCGCCGGCATGACCACCAAGACGCCCAAGGCTATCGCCGTCATGGC
>JBDUCE010000371.1:0-3418 GCA_040003635.1 Betaproteobacteria bacterium | reverse complement strand
CCCAAAACCCCAGCACCCACACCTATCGGTTGTCAGTTTTTAAAGAACAGGCTGCTTTCCTCGCGCCGGACCCCCAGCGTGCAGGGCATTGGCAAGAAGTAGCCGCAAAGAGGCGCGATTGTACGCAGCAAAACCACCCCGCGTCAACAGCCCCCTGAGAATCCCTCGAGCAACGGAGAGCACCGCCGATTCCTCAGAGCAACTCCCGATACACCTTCAGGGTGCCCGCCGCCGTGGCCGCCCAGGTAAACGAGCGGGCGTATGCCCGTCGCCCGCCAACGGCGGCCTCATCCGCAACCTCGAGAGCCAACTCCATCGCGGCGGTGAGCGCGTCCGTGTCCAAAGGCCGAACATAGTCGACAAACGATGCACCCACCTCCCGCAACGAGGGCAAGTCGGACGCCACCACCGGCAATCCTGCCCCCAGCGCCTCGAGCACCGGCAGGCCGAATCCTTCGGCGAGGGAGGGGAACACAAACGCGCCGGCCCCAGCGTAGAGATAGCGCAGCGCCTCGTTGTCGACGTGCTCGAGCCAAACGCAGCGGCCGCCGAGAGTACGTCGCCGCAATTCCGCGGCGAGCGCCTTTTCTCCCCATCCATACCTGCCGGCGACCACCAGTTGTCGCGCCGCACGAATCCGCGGTGGCAGGCGATCGTAGGCGGCCAGTAATCCGGCGACGTTCTTTCGCGGCTGCAGCGTACCTACGAAGAATAGATAACCTCGATGCAGGTCATAGCGATCAAGGACGGCGTCCACGCGCTCCCGCGGGAGCGTCTCGCAAAACGATTTGTCCACGCCGAGCGGCACTACGCGAATGCGCGCACGCGGAATCCCGTAGTGCTCCTCGATCTCCGGAACCATTGCGTTGGAAATTGCAATAACGATATCCGCCTTGGCGATGCCTGCCCGGCGGATCCAGTTCTTGAGCCATCTCAATCGCCTCGTCGCCCATTGCGGATTCGCGTGCGGGATTGCATCGTGCAAGGTGGCCACGATGGGAGTTCCACGCAGCGGCGGAACCAGGTAATCGGTGGCGTGATAGATCGTGATCGCCGCTTCTACCTGCCGCGCTCCCAGCATCGGAAAATGGAGGAGATTCGAAGCGAGAACAGCGGCGGGTACGGGCTGCGCAAATCCCAGTTCGCCGCGCGGAACCGGCGCGAAGCCATGGCTTCGCAGTACCGGTGCATAGACCCGCCGGGTGGCAATTCCCAAAGTCTGCAACTCGTGCTCGAGTGCCGCAGTGTAAGTGCCGATCCCGTCCACTTGTCCACCCGCGTCCGCCGGACGCAGCGCGTTGGCGCTTAAACCGATGGTCACCGGTTCCGAAGGCGGCGACGGCAAGGGCGCTCTCGATCGTGTGGTGCATGGGCCCGGCCATAACGCATGGGTCGGGCGCGACTGCTATTCGCGACTGACCCGGCGCAGGTCCGCTTCCATCATCATGGCGATAAGCTCCGGTAAACCCGTTCTGGCCTTCCAGCCGAGCTTCTCCATGGCTTTGCGTGAATCACCCAGCAACACATCCACTTCCGCCGGACGAAAGAGGGCGCGGTCCACCACCACATGATCCTCGTAGTTGAGACCCACATGCTCGAATGCGATACGGCACATATCGCGCACGGTGGTGGTAAGCCCCGTTGCAATCACGTAGTCGCCGGGACTTTCCTGTTGCAGCATGAGCCACATGGCCTCGACATAGTCACCGGCGAACCCCCAATCGCGTTTGGCGTCGATATTGCCCAGCCGCAGCTCCTTCGCGCGGCCCAACTTGATGCGCGCCGCGCCGTCGGTCACCTTTCGCGTCACGAATTCGACGCCGCGCAGCGGAGACTCGTGGTTGAAAAGCAGGCCGCTCGACGCGTGCATGCCGAAACTTTCGCGATAGTTGATGGTTGCCCAGTGGGCGAATAACTTGGCCACGCCGTACGGGCTGCGAGGATGGAACGGCGTCGCTTCGTTTTGCCGTTCCTCGTGTGTCAATCCGAACATCTCACTCGTCGATGCCTGGTAGAAGCGGATCGCCGGATTGAACAACCGAATCGCCTCCAGCACATTCATGGCGCCGAGCCCCGTGATCTGCGCCGTAAGAAGCGGCTGATACCACGACGTCGCGACAAAGCTTTGCGCCGCCAGGTTATAGACTTCGTCGGGTTGGGCGTGCTTGATCGCCCTGTTGATCGAGCTCATGTCGATGAGGTCGCCATCGAGGCAGTCGATGTCGTCGATCACGCCGAGCTCGCGCAACCGCCACCGCGTATCGGTGCTTCGCCGGGCGAGAAGGCCGCTGACCCGATACCCCTTCTGCAACAGAAACCGTGCGAGGTAGGCGCCGTCCTGTCCCGTAACACCGGTTATGAGCGCCGATCTAGCCATGCCCGATCCTTTCTTCCCAGTATGCGAGCACGTCTTTCAGTGACTCGGTTATCGAAACATGAGGTAACCAACCCGTTGCGGCATAGAGCTTGCCCGGATCGCCCCGCACGCGCCGCTGTTCGGATTGGCGCATGCGAGTCGAGTCCCTTTCGATTGCGACCTTGACACCGGCAAGAGAGAGAAGTTCTTCCAGGATCGATCTTATGGTTCGCTCGACACCCGAGCAGACATTGTAGATTTCGCCTGCCACCCCGCGTTCGAGCAGCGCCAAATACGCCCCCACGACGTCGCGCACGTCGGTGAAGTCGCGCGTGGTGTCAAGGTCGCCGACCCGAATGCAGGGCGACTGTTGCCCGTGCTTGATGGCAATGATCTGCCGCGCAAAATCAGAAACGACGAACCGATCGCTTTGCCCCGGCCCGATATGATTGAATGGCCGCGCGAGAATCACTTCGATGCCGTTGCTCACGTGCCATTGCCAGCATAACGCCTCGGCCGCGAGCTTGCTCACCGCGTACGGATTGCGGGGCCGGGGCAACTCGTGCTCGTCGATCGGCAACCGCGATTCCGGCACCAGACCATAGACGTCCGCCGAGCCGACGTACAGAAACCGGCCACGAAATCCCTGCGCGGCCAAGGCGGTCAACAACCGCAGCGTGCCGAATACGTTGACCGTGAACGTGGCCTCAGGATCGCGATAGGAGTCCGGCACCGCGGTCTGCGCGGCCAGATGGATGACGGCATCAGGCTGCGCCGCCGCGATCGCGACGGCGGTGGCGCCGGGATCTAGAAGATCGAATTCGGCGAGCGGCCCAGCCACGGTCCAGCCTGGCGCCGATGGCTGGCCGAGGGCGCGTCGAAGATGCTGTCCGACGAATCCCTGAAGCCCCGTCACGAGAAGTGCCCGCGCAGGAGCACGAGCCGCAGCCACGCTGTTCATGGCAGTCGTTTCGGATCTACATTGAGTCGCATTGATTCGCGAAAGAGGTGCCTGAATCGCCGGAAAAATTAGCGGTCCCCGTGGCCGCCATACTCCCGCAC
>JBDUCE010000370.1:0-3423 GCA_040003635.1 Betaproteobacteria bacterium | reverse complement strand
GCTTCGGCGCGCATCAAGACCAACGATCTTTCCTGCGTGGTCCGCATCGAGTCGGCGCATGGCAGCGCGTTGCTGACCGGAGACATCGAGGCGCGCAGCGAGACAACATTGCTGATGAACGGTGCGGCGCTGCGCTCGGAGGTGATGGTGGTGCCGCATCACGGCTCGCGTACCTCATCGACTGCGGCTTTCATCACCGCCGTCACGCCGCGCATCGCCATCTTCACCCCCGGCTACCGCAATCGTTTCGGCCATCCGCGCGCGGAAGTGGTCGAGCGCTACCGTGCGGCTGGCGCGCTTCTTCCGCGCACCGATCTGCAAGGCGCCATTACCGTGGTCTTCGACGGCGACGGGCCGCCAAGGTTCGCGGCGCAACGGGATTCCCAACGCCGTTATTGGTACGATGCGCCGCAACCTTCCACCGAGGACGCCGCAGAGGCTGCGCCACCGCCGCCTTCTCGGGTCACGACGAACGAGGATGGACGATGAGCGCAACGGCACCTGCGGATCGAAACCGCCACGGCTTGCGGATGCAAACCACCTGTAATTTTCCGCGCCTGCGAGCGAGCCACCATGCATTATTCGCCCATGCGAGTCACCCTATATGGCACGCGCGTGCAAGAGCCGGCACTGAACTGCATCATGGTCGCGTGGTCCGACCCGGCGTGGTGAAAGCGATCAGCGATCCCGTCCCGATGCTGTCCCGGGTACCGCGCCGGGCGTGCGCGCTGGCGACGGCGCTGGCGTTGCTGATCGTGCAGGTGGGCATGGTTGCTGCGGCCGATACGCCGGCGCACGAGCTCAAGCTTTCGGTTGCGCTCGGTCCCGCGTTTGCGCTTGGCAAAGCCGCCGAAGAGTGGGCGCGCCTCATCGGCGAACAAACCGGCAAGGCGCTGACCGCACGCGTGTTTCCCGGGTCCACCCTCGCGCAGCGCGATCCCGCGCGCGAATTCATCGCGTTGCGCGAGGGTGCCGCGGACCTCGCTGTCGGGTCGACGCTTTACTGGTCGATGCAGGTCAAGGAGCTCGGCGTGGCGAGCCTTCCCTGGATGGCCCCTACCTTCCCTCAACTCGAAGCACTGACCGGTGGTGAGGTGGCACAGCAGTTGAGCGATGCGGTCGGTCGCGCCGGGGCGGTGCTCCTGGCGATCGCGCCTATCGGACATCGCGAGCTGGCCTCGGTAAAGGGGGCAATGCATGCACCGGCCGATCTCGAAGGCTTTTCCGTGCGTACGGTAGCGATGCCGTTGCTGACCGACTTCTATGGAACACTCGGTGCCAGGCCGGCTGCGATGTCCGGCGCGGCAACCCGCGATGCCTTTGCGTCGGGTGCGCTCGACGGTCAGCAGGGGCCGCTGGCGGCGTTTGCGGCAACCCGGCTCGATGCCATGGGGGTCAGATTCGTCACGGTGTGGGGAGCAATCGGTGAGCTCGCGGTGTTCGCCGTCAATCGCCAGACGTGGGACGCATTGACCGAAGCGGAGCGGGTGACGCTCGCCGGCGCGGCCCGGCAATCGGCGCAGAAACTTACCGCGGCCGCACGCGCAGAGAGCGAAGCCGCCCTCGAAACATTGCGTCAACGCGGCATCACCATCACCCGGCTCCTTCCCCCGGCGCAAGCGGCATTTATCGCGGCGGTGCAGCCGGTGACAGCGCGCTGGTCGGCGGTGATCGGGGAGGACCTCGTGAAAGCAGCGCAGGCAGCGAGCAGGGCGGCCGTCCCCTGAGGCGAGTGAATGCACAGTGCGCGTGGGCGCACTGCGATTGTTAGCTCACGAAGCGTCCGAGGCGTACGGCGGTTTCGCCGATCTTGGGCCGGCGGGTGGGCATGATCAGCACGCAATCGTCATAGGGGGTCACGATCGCGCGCGCGCCATCGTGGGCGAGCACTGTGCCGGCGTTAGGCACCACCCCCATGGACGGGGCGGGCACCGCAAACGCGAATTCCGCGGTCGCGATGGTAATGACAGTGGTGACCTCGACGACATGCTGCGCCACATCCGCAGCAGGCAGCTTCAGCGCGGCATCGAGCATTTCCAGATGCTGCAGGAAACGAAGGGTTGCTTCCTTCGCCACTTTGGGCGACGAGCGTTCCCAGTGCTGCCCGCACTCGACGAGGATCGCATTGCGCGAATCATTCGGATCGTCGAAGAATGCGTAGTCACGGAGCCGCTTGCCGGCGGCATGTCCGGCATCGACGATGATGTGCGCCGGCATGCCCATGCCACGGGCAAGCGCCACACCCTTGGGATGCCTGCCGGCCATCGCCAGCGGCGGGCACGGATCGGTCATCGAATGCAGGTCGAGGAGCACGTCGACCGTCTCATAAAGCGGCCGCAGCTCACGCGCACGCGTCAAATCGACGCTCACGCGCGGGCTCTCCAGCGTTTCGGCAGTCCACAGCCGATTGAAGTCTTCCTGGACGCAGCGGGACGCGAACGGATCCGCCGGGTCGAAAGCGTGGTACGCCTCGACGTTGGCAAAGACCAGCGATAGCCGCCCGCGTGCCGGCCGCAACGCCTCCCGCAACGCCCAATCGACAGCGATGGCCCCGCACACTTCGTTGCCGTGGGTAAGCGCCTGGATCAGCGCATGCGGGCCCGGGCGGCCTGAATCGAACGTCCATGCATGGCGGATGCCCGTATTACCTGCAGCCCAGCGCTCGAGGTCGGGAAAGGCGACCTCGATGGCGGGCATGCCATTGCGGAGAGAATTGCCGCGCGTCATCATTGCCGCGCGCGCCGCCGCGAGCGCTCTTTACGCATGGCCGTCAGCGCATGACCGCGAGGATTCAGGCAGTGCACACGTGGTCCGACAGTCGGCGCATGAACGCCTCGCAGCGCGCCAACTGCTCCACTGCCACCCATTCGTTGGGTTGGTGGGCCTGCGCAATATGACCCGGGCCGCAGATCACGGCCGGCATCGCGGCATTGTGGAAGAGCGAAGCCTCGGTACCGAACGAAACCTTGCCGCTGCGATGGTCCTCACTGCACGCGCGGCCGATGGCGGCAATTTCGCTCTCGCCTGCAGTGTCGAAACCGGGGAGTGTCGAGAGCTGGGTAAACGTGATGGAGGTCTTGGCGGATACAGCCTGCATCTCGGGCAGAAACCGCTGGGCGTATTGGGTGACCTCTTCCAATAACTGCGCGGGATCATCGAACGGCAGATGACGGAACTCGAAATCGAACCAGCACTCGCGGGGAACAATATTGAGCGCCGTCCCGCCGTGGATCACCCCGGTATGCACGGTGGTGTATGGCACGTCGTAGTCCGGATCGAATCGTCCCTGGTCGCGAAAGGCGCGGGACATCGTGGTGAGATAGGTGACGATCTCGCAGGCGATCTGTACCGCATTGACGCCGCTCGGGGTGAGCGAAGAGTGGGCTTCGTGCCCGCGCACGCGGCAGCGGTAGCTGCGCTTGC
>JBDUCE010000369.1:0-3424 GCA_040003635.1 Betaproteobacteria bacterium | reverse complement strand
CCGCATTCGCGCGCGTCCCAATAGGCGTAGATTGCCGCCGGAATCTCGAATGGCGCGTGCGGCCAATGCAGTGCGAGGCGAGCGAGCGCGATCTCCTTTTCGCCCAAGGCGCTGCCGTGGCTTTCCGCGGTACCGGCCTTGCCTGGCGCACCCTTGCCGATCACCGTCTTGCAGCAGATGAGCGTGGGCCGATCGGCGCGGTGGGCGGCCGTGATCGCGCGATCGACCGCCGCGACATCATGTCCGTCAACGCTGCGGATGACGTTCCAGCCGTAGGCCTCGAATCGTTTGGGCGTGTCGTCGGTGAACCAGCCGGCAACTTTCCCATCGATCGATATGCCGTTGTCGTCGTAGAACGCGATCAGCTTCGCGAGCCGCCATGTTCCCGCCAGGGAGCATGCCTCGTGCGAGAGGCCTTCCATCAGACAGCCGTCACCCAGGAACACATAGGTGCGGTGATCGACGATACTTTGTCCGGGGCGGTTGTACTCCGCGGCGAGGAGACGCTCGGCGAGTGCCATGCCGACTCCATTGGCCAACCCCTGAGCCAGGGGACCGGTGGTGGTTTCCACCCCGGGGGTAACGCCGACTTCCGGGTGTCCCGGCGTTTTCGAGTGGAGTTGGCGAAAGTGTTTGAGCTCCTCGATCGGCAGATCGTAGCCGGTGAGATGGAGCAGCGCGTAGAGCAGCATCGAGCCGTGGCCGTTGGAGATGACGAATCGGTCACGGTTGGGCCACCTCGGGTTCGCGGGGTTATGCCGGAGATGGCGGCCCCATAACGCCACGGCGATCTCGGCCATGCCCATCGGCATGCCGGGGTGGCCGCTTTTCGCGGCTTCGACGGCGTCCATCGCAAGCGCCCGGATCGCGTTGGCGCGCAGGACGTCGGCGGCGGCCGATTCGCCGGCCTCCGCAGCGGCACCGCTGCGCGCATCATGGGTGTCGGCGCTGCCGCTGGGGATCGCGCCGGCGTTCGCGTTGCGGTTCATTGGAGAGGGTCCATCCGGTAGGCGTGTCGCTCGAGCGCAAGCGATGAGGCGGAAAGCGGCCAGCGAGCGACAAATTACGCGGGCCGCACGTGCAGCGAACAGCCGAAAATTATCGCGTGAATGGACCGTTTGTGCAATAATCGCGCGTTGATGTCCGGCCTTGCCGTGACCATGTGGGGTGCCCTTCTGCCCGCGCGAGCGGGGGCGGGGCTTTTTATTTGTTTTCGCCACAGCGGGGGACGACGAATGGACGGAATCCATCTGTTAGGCGAATGGTACGGCTGCCCTGCCCACACGCCTGAATTCACACGTGCGCCAGCGCTGCGTGAAATCTGTCTGAAAGCGACGGCAGAAGCCGGGCTTACGGTCGTCGGCGAATCGTTCCATCAGTTCGAGCCGCAAGGCGTCACGGGCACGGTTTTGCTCGCCGAGTCGCATCTTGCCGTCCACACCTGGCCCGAACATGGTTTCGCCACCGTGGACGTCTACGTGTGCAACTACCAGACGGACAACAATACCAAGGCGGAGGCGCTGTTCAGGGCGCTCGAGAAGGCGCTGAAGCCCGCGCGCACCAAGTTCCACGCAATCCATCGCGGCGGCAAGGATGGGTGAAACACCGGAGCCTTCGGTCGACGCCGAACGTTCCGATCTCGCCCCGGACCTCATGACCGAGTACCTCACGGACGAGTGGGGCTATTTCATTCGATCGAAGCGGGCGCTGGCGCGTTTCGAGTCGAACTGCCAGGCGGTCGAGGTCCACGACACCGCCCCGTTCGGCCGGCTCTTCCGCCTTGACGGACATTTCATGACGTCCGAGAAGGACGAGTTTTTCTATCACGAGAACCTCGTCCACATGGCTGCCGTCACTCATCCGCATCCGCAACAGGCGCTTGTCGTTGGCGGCGGCGATGGCGGCTCCGCCGAAGAGCTTCTGAAGCATCCGTCGATGCGCACGGTCGCGCTATGCGAGATCGACAGCGCCGTGATCGACATCTCCCGCCAATATTTCCATGCCGTGCATCACGGCGCCCTGGACGACGCCCGCGTGGACGTGCGCATCGGCGACGGCCTCGCCTTCGTGCGCGAAAGCATCGCGCGCTACGATCTCATCGTGCTCGACCTGACCGATCCCGGCGGCCCGTCCGCACCCTTGTACACGACCGAGTTTTATCGCGCATGTGCCGCACGCCTGGCTGCCGGCGGCGCGATGACGTTGCATATCGCGAGCCCTGTCGCGCATCCGGCGCGCATCCGTGAAAGCCTCGCTCATTTGCGCGAGGCCTTCTCGATCGTGACGCCTTACCTCACGACGATTCCTCTCTACGGGGGTATGTGGATGATGGCGTGCGCCTCGCAGACCCTCGACCCCAACACCCTCACCGCGGCGGAAGCTCAACGCCGGATCGACGAGCGATCCATTCGCGATTTGCAGTACTACAACGGCGCGATGCACGTCGCGGCCTTGGCCCTGCCCAATTTCGTGCGGGATTTGGTCGCCGATCATCCCGCCCCGAGTTCAAAGCCCCGGGCCTAGCACAACATTGACCGCCCGCGCCTGTAGGGCGTGCCCCCTTTCGGGTGTAAGCCCTTGACGGGGTAATTGCTCAAAGACCGCGCAATTTCAGCAGCCTGGGCCGCAATTCGTGCTCGCTCGTCCCAGCGGAGGCCCCGAACCTTTGTTATTGTGGGGGATCACACTTCCGTAGCACGGCGAAGTGCAGCACTCCAGGCGAAATAGGGTGGTATCGAGGGGTAACCGGGTAGTCTCTTGGAAAACGATCCGGCGGCCGCATGTTGGGAGGGAGCGGCAGCCGTGTTCCCGGGTTGGTGAGCCACGCTGTCATAACGCGTTGGAGGTGACGAAGTGTTCAAAGCGGCCCAAGCGATGCACGACGCGGATTTCGTGCTGGTGAACGGCGTCGTATTCGTCACCGAGTACCTGCGGGTGCCCGACGAAAACACGGTGGCCGATGATGTGGTCCTGGAAGCCAAGCGCGGCGAAGACGAAATCGCGCTTACCCGCGACGACATGGACAACGCCGAGTTCCTGGGCGATGGCGTGTATCGTCTCAAGAGTGGCGCCCTCCTGCGGTTTCTGACCAGCGCGACGGTGCACTGAGCGTCGGCAGTGAGGTTGTAGATGCGCCACAGGGGAGCTATTGCTTCCCGGCGCAGCGGCGGTCGTCCACATGACCAAACGCTCTCCCCATTAGCTTCCCCGCGTCGCGCCCGGCTGAGACAGCGGCCGCGATGCTCGTCTTCGGCATTGCGGCTTGGCGCGGCGGGCTGGTTGCGCCTCGCGGCTCATGCCAGGCGGCTGCGCGATGCCTGTGACGCACTGGCACTCGGTACCCACTACCGACGCACCGGTAGTGGGTTGACCCACTACCGACGCACCGCGCTGGTGGCCGCATCCGGTCCAGCGTACTAGAATT
>JBDUCE010000368.1:0-3426 GCA_040003635.1 Betaproteobacteria bacterium | reverse complement strand
GAACGAGCTCGTCCAGTTCACCGTGGTGCTGCCGCCCACGCATCGGCCCTGCAGGATGTTGATGGCCTTGTCGCGCGTTTTGCGTGCTGCGGACTCCTGGTACAGATCGGGATAGGCGTCGCTTTCCCGCATGCGAAAGTCGGCCGCGGTTTTCAGCGGACCTTCTTCCACCAGCACGACAGTCAAGCCTGCTGTCGTCAGCGTCTCCGCAGTGATGCCGCCGCCGGCGCCCGTTCCGACGATCACCACATCGGCTTCGATGGCGAGATCGTGGTCGAGCCGGCTTGCATCGATGATCTTCCAGCCGCGCGCGGCGGCATCGCGGTAGGGATCGCCCATGACGGTGATGCGCTCGCTCATGCGGCTAGCACCGGCGGGCCGGCGTATCCGATGGCCGGCCATGACCGGGGATTGCCATACCAGGCCGCGAAGATGAGTTGGTGCAAGCCGTCGTAGGCGGAGCGCAAGAGATCGAAGCGGCTGGTGCGCCAACGCTCGAGCACGGCGTGGGCGGTCGCCGGATCGGCTTCAGCCCAGGGCATCGCCAGACCGGCGAGGCCCCACCGGGTCGGGGGCCACGCGAGCAGCGCAAAAAGCTCCGCCAACTCCCGTTGCGCGGTGGGCGGCAGTCCCGCCGCCGCCTGCACCACGCCGTCGCTCGTCTCGCGGATATCGGTCACCCGTTCGGAGCCGGCCTGGGCGATCGCCCCTGCCAGCATCGCCGGAATGATCGCGCGCAGGATGACCAGCGCGTCCGGCGTGAGCGGAGCGCCAGCAGCCGTGGACGCTGGCGCGAGCCCGTGGTACCGGCGGGCGTAGTAGGCGGTCGCAAGCGCAGCGCCTCCGGCAAGACCGGTCATCAGGAAGGTGCGGCGGGTGGGCACGTGAATGGATTCCGGAAATGATGCGGCGCGCGCTCGCGCGGCGACCGACGCTCGGGCGCCGCTACAATCTAGCCCCCCCGGTTAGGCGAAACAATCTAAACGTAGGGGAGGCGAACCCGTGCCACACGTTTTGCGCCATCCCAAGCGCTCGTGCGGCGGGGCGCCCAGTGGGATTTCGCCGCGGCCCGGGGTAGACTCGCCGGGCCCCGATCGCTCACTGCTTCGTGTCCTCTGCGCCACTTCCTTCCTTTGCGCATCCCGCCCAGGCTGCGCTGCTCGAGCAGCTGGCCCGGGTGGGTCGCCTGCATGCCGAGCGCCAGGCCAATCCCATCGTCGCCGGCGCGCTCGAGCGCATTGCGCGGTGGCAGGCTCGCCGCTTGCGTCTCACTTATACCGACGTGGCGATGCTGTCGCGCTACACGGCGGCGATCCGGTTCTTCGAGAACGATCTCTACGGTAACGTCGACTTCGCCAAGCGTGACGCGGATCTCGCCCGCGTGGTCCCGCTCATGGTGCGCATGTTGCCGGAGAAAGTCATCGCAACTGTGGCGCAAGCGGTCGAGCTCAACGCCCTGTCGCACGAGCTCGACGGCGCCTTGCTCACCCGCTTGCCGCGCCCCGACGGCATCTTCACGGTTGCGGATTACTGCAAGGCGTATCGGCGCATGGATCAGCGAATGGATCGCGAGCGGCAGATTCGCCTGCTTGCCGAAGTGGGTGCTGCCCTCGACAGCCACGTCGACAAGCCGCTGGTGCGCAGTGCGCTGGCGATGATGCGCCGCCCGGCGCGCCTCGCAGGATTCAGCGCGCTGCATGACTTCCTCGATCGCGGGTTCAAGGCATTTCGCGCGATGCACGGCGCGCAGACGTTTTTAGCCACCATCGTGGCCCGTGAAACGGCGCTCATGGACCGCATCCTCGCGGGCGACACGGCGCCGTTTCCGGATCCGCTGGTTCATGCGGGCATAACGGGCTCGCCTTCGCTCCGCACGCCTGTCCCGGGCGTACCCGGGAGCTGACCCGATTGACGATCAGGCTTTGGCCGCGCCGAAGTGCCGGTCGAATTCCTTGTGCACTTCCTTCTCGATGGCGGGTTTGAGCGCCGACAGCAGAAAGCCCAGTTTGCAGTCAAGACGCACGTCGTCGCGCCCGACTTGCAACTCGCCCGATAACCCCGGGCGCTCGAATGCGATGCTGTCGCCCTCCCAATGGTAGTCGAGCTGGAATCGCGTGCGCAGATCGTGCGCGACCTTTTCGGCGGCGGCCTTTGCCTGCTTGTGGGACAACTGGTGCCTTTTGACAATCGAGAGGGCTGCCATCGACTCCTCCTGAATCGTTCGCTCGCGCCGCGATGATGGGACGAGTATACCCAAGCCGACGACAGCCTCGGCTCCAAATGAGGGGTCGTGCGGCAGCGCTAGGCTTGTCGTCGCCGCGCGTTGGCAGCGCGGCCCACGGCAATGGTGGCAATGACGAGGGCGCAGGCAACGACGGTCGCCAGGTCGACGGACTCACCAAGCAGCAAAGCCGAGAAAAACACGGTGAGGAACGGCTGCAGCAGTTGCAACTGACCGACCGCGGCGATGCCGCCGATTGCCAGTCCGCGATACCACGCGAAAAATCCGAGGAACATGCTGACGCCGCAGACATACGCGAACCCCGCCCACGCGGAGGCCGGCGCCGTCGCGACGCGGTGATCGATGGAAAGCGCGGTCGGAATGAGCAGCACCGGGGCCGAGAGCACCAAGGCCCAGCAGATGACTTGCCAGCCGCCGATCAGTTTCGCCAGCCGTCCTCCTTCCGCATAACCGACGGCCGCCGCGACCACCGCCGCAAGCAACAGGAGGTCGGCGGCCTGCACGCTGCCGCCCCCTTGATACACCGCAAAGACGACGACCACCGCGGTGCCGGCGACAGCGGTGACCCAGAACAGCGGAGTCGGACGCTCATGGGCGAGCACCGCGGCCGCGACGGCAGTTGCCAGCGGCAAAAGCCCGATGACGACCGCACCGTGGTTTGCGGGCACGCGCTGCATCGCCCAGGCGGTGCACAGTGGAAACCCGATGACCACGCCCGCGGCGACCAGTGCCAGTCCGGGGGCGTAGCGCCAACCCGGCCAGCGCGTGCGCGTGGCGATCAGCACCACGGCGGCCACGATGCCGGCCACGACCGCTCGCCCGAGGCCCACGAACACCGGATCGAGCGCAGCCACGGCGAGGCGGGTGGCGGGTAGCGTTACGCTGAAGCTGACGACGCCCAGGAGCCCGTAGCCGAATCCCGCGCCGCGGTGATCAGGAAGGCTACCGGTGGGAGGGCGGCGGGGATCGGGAGGTGACAAGGCAAGCTTTTCGGAGCCGCAACGCCGGAGTCGCTGGGGGCCTCGGACTTACCGGACGGCCAAGCACGGTATCAAAGCCGGCGGATATCGAACAGCGATTCCTCATTTCCGCGGGGCCCAAGCGCGAGGTACGAATCATGAAGTAAGTGGTCGCACTCGACATAGAAAAGACTGGTGTGCTCTTTCCGCGGCGTTGGGTACGAA
>JBDUCE010000367.1:0-3428 GCA_040003635.1 Betaproteobacteria bacterium | reverse complement strand
GCGGGCCAGCGCTTTCGATTGCCCACGTGGATTCCGGGAAGTTACCTCATCCGCGAGTTTGCGCGCCAGTTCACGCGCGTGCATGCGCATGATGCGAGCGGGCCCGTAGAGATCGCAAAGGAAGCCAAGGATACGTGGCGCGCCGCCCCCTGTCCGGGACCGCTCACCGTCATCGCCGAAGTCTACGCATACGATCTGTCCGTGCGTACGGCCTACCTCGACGGCGACCGCGGATTCTTCAATGGGCCCTCGGTGTTCCTGTGCCCCGCGGGGCTGGAAGCGGTTGCATGCGAACTGGAAATCGTCGCGCCGGCTGGCAACGACCATCTCCGCTGGCGCGTCGCCACCGCCATGCCGCGCCGCGGGGCCGCGCCCTATGGCTTCGGCAAATATGGCGCCGGGAATTACGACGCACTGATCGATCATCCGGTGGAGATGAGCGATTTCACCCTGGCCTCGTTCGAGGCGGGCGGAGCAATCCATGACATTGCGATCAGCGGCCGGCACCGTGCGGATACCGACCGGCTCGCCGCCGATTTGCAGAAGGTGTGCGCGTGGCAGTGCGATCTGTTCCACGGCGCACCCAATGGCCGCGCACCGTTCGATCGCTATGTATTTCTGGTCGCCGCAGTGGGCGAAGGCTATGGTGGCCTGGAGCACCGCGCCAGCACCAGCCTCCTGTGCAAGCGCGACGAGTTGCCGCTGCCCGGAATGACCGGAATTTCGGCGGATTACCGGACGTTTCTCGGCCTCGCGAGTCACGAGTACTTCCATAGCTGGAACATCAAGCGCATCAAACCCGCGGCCTTCACACCCTATGATCTGGCGCGCGAGAATTACACCCGGCAGTTGTGGGCATTCGAGGGCATTACCTCGTATTACGACGACTTGGCGCTGGTGCGCAGCGGTGTCATCACCATCGACGATTTCCTGGAGCTCCTGGGACGCACGATGACGACGGTATTGCGCGGCCCCGGCCGCGCGATGCAAAGCGTCGCCGACTCGAGCTTCGATGCCTGGATCAAGTTCTATCGGCAGGATGAGAACAGCCCCAACGCCGGGGTCAGTTACTACGCCAAGGGTTCACTCGTAGCACTCGCACTCGACCTGACCTTGCGGCGCCACGGTACGTCGCTCGATGCGCTGATGCGCGCGCTATGGCGACGCCATGGGAATACCGGTATCGGCGTCCCGGAAGACGGCATTGCGCGCCTTGCCGCGGAAATCGCCGGCGTCCCGCTCGACGACTTCTTCGCCCGCTACGTGCATGGCATCGAGGATCTGCCGCTCGCCGAATTGCTCGAGGAATTGGGCATTGCCCTGCACGTTCGCGCGGCCGAAGGCAGCACCGATCGCGGCGGCAAGCGCGGCAAGGACGACGGCCAGGGCAAGCCCCGGGTCTGGATCGGTGCCAAGCTCGCCGCGGGGAGCGAGCCTCGCCTGCAACACGTGTATCGCGGCGGGCCTGCAGAGTGCGCCGGATTGGCCGCGGGCGATGTGCTGGTCGCCATCGACGGCCTGCGGGCCTCGGAGCACGCGCTGGAGAAGCTTTGCGTGCAACACGCGCCGGGGGACGTCATCGGCGTGCACGCTTTCCGTCGCGACGAATTAAGGACGCTCGCGTGTACCCTCACGGCCGCGCCTCACGACACTTGCTGGCTGGTGCTGGGGCCCGCGGTGGGCGACGAAGTGGGAGCGCGCCGCGCCGCGTGGCTCGGCCGCGCCTATTGACACTTACGAATCTGCATGACAACTGCTCCGTCATTCCCGCGCAAGCGGGAATCCATTGTTACGTGCGAAAATGGATCCCCGCGTTCGCGGGGATAGCGATTGAGTTTTGGCACTCTCGTTGGGAAAGTCACTAGTTCTAAAGTCGCACGGCTGGATTGAGCGTAAAGCGGCCGGTGACACTCGCTTGCGCCAATATCCGGCCGGCCATCGCCGCCCGCGCTTCGCTTCCGGTGAAAGCACCATGGACATCGAGGCGCGCCACATCGAGGGCGTAGAGCGTGAAGACGTAGCGATGCGCGATCGCATCGTTCCACGGCGGGCAAGGACCGTCGTAGCCGAAGTATTGCCCCGCCATGTCCTTGTCGCCGGCGAACCAGCCGGTGTAATCGTTGACGCCTTGCCGGGCGTCGCGCGGCGCGTGCGGTCCTGGCTTGCCCCGCGGTGTGACACCTTCCGAGAATTCGCCCGCCGCAATAGGTTTGGCATCCGCTGCGAGATCAATCAGAACCCAGTGAAAGAAGTCGACGCGCGGGAGAGATGCCGGCACCGTGCGTCCTTCCTTGTTCACGTCGTCGCCTTTGGACGGCACGTCGGGATCGTGACCGATGAGCGCCAGCGATCGCGTTCCGGCGGGCAAGCCGCGCCAGTCAAAATCCGGATTGCGGTTGCCGGCAAGTTTCACATGCGCTGCCGCGTCGATCGTTCCGAGCGCGAATTCGGCGGGGATCGGCGCCATAGGCCCGAAGGCTCTGGTGATGAGCTCCATGCAATCTCCCTTTATTGATCATTACGCAATGGCATGACAAACCTCCGTCATTCCCGCGAAAGCGGGAATCCATGTTCGGCGACGCAGAAGTGGGTCCCCGCTTTCGCCGGGATGACGAGTGGAAATTGTCAGTTATATGGAGAGGCTCAAGAAGCTGCTTTCCAGTGCGGCGGCACGGTCGCATCGAGGAACGGCAAGGCTTCCACGCGTGCCATCCACGTCCGCAGCTTCGGCGTGAGCAGCGCGTCCAGCGAAAACCCGGGGAGCTTGCGCTCGCAGCGCCGGATGAGCGCCAGCGCCGGATACAGCGCGAAATCCGCTGCCGACAGCGGGCCGGCCAGAAATTCGCCGTCCATCGCGGCGGTGAAAAGCGCGAATTCGTCCGCGAGCCCCTGCTTGGCGGCGTCGATTGCCGCCGCGTCACGCTGTTCCGGCGCAGTGTCAAAAGCCTGCCTCCACACCGGGTCGGCTGCCTTGTCGAGATAGTTGTCGACTTCGAGGATCAGGCGACGAATGCGCGCGCGCTGCCGGGCGTCGCCGGGAAAAAGCGGAGCGCCGCGTCCGGGAAAGGCTTCGTCGACGTATTCCACGATGGCGTTGGACTCGTAGAGCGCGAAGTCGTCGTGCACCAGCACCGGCACCCGATGGCGTGGATTGAGCGCCATGAATTCGGGCTTGCGGGTGTCCCCGGCTGAGAACGACAACACTTTTCGCTCGTACGTCAACGCCTTGTGCTCGAGTGCGAGTTGCACCCGCCACGCATAGGGTGAACCGGAACCGTAATAAAGGAGGAGACTCATGATGTGACCCGCTGGCAGGTGTGGTTCGTGCTCATTTCTTGCGCCCCTTCTCTGCGGCGGGCGCGGCGGGGCTGTGCGCGGAGCGTAACGCTTCCAGCGAGGCCTTCTGCAGCTCCATCGTCTTGATGCTC
>JBDUCE010000026.1:0-11598 GCA_040003635.1 Betaproteobacteria bacterium | reverse complement strand
CTCTCCCCGATGGCAAAACGCCTCCGACGGTTGCGCTGAGCGAGCGCGCGGTGGCCAGCACGATTCGCTCGTGGCGTTTCTTGAACCGCTGCGCCGGCATGCTGAGAGTGACCGCGCCCAGGCACCGGCCGCTGCCGTCGAGCACCGGCGCCGAGATGCCGGCGAGCTCGGCGACCCGGTCACCGATCGTCACTGCAATACCCTGCTTCCGAATGTCATCGTAGCGCGCGCCCTTGGCGCCGTCGAATGCCTGCAGCAGCCGCCCCCCGGCACCGCGATCGAGCGGCAGCAAGTCACCTGCCCGGGTGTGATCGCGCAAAGGATGCGGCGAATCGACGCGATAAAGACATAGCCGCTGCTGCGCTTGCCGCACATGGAAGGCCGCGCTTTCTCCGGTGGCTTCCACCAGCGCGCGCAACGCCGGCATGACCAGCGCTTCGAGCTCGAACGACGCCGTATAAATTCCGTGCAGTCGCGCGACCTCAGGACCAAGCCCATACTTTCCATCCGGCCGCCGCTGCACCAGCCGGGCATGCTCGAGCGAAGCCAGGAGGCGAAGCACGGTGCTCATGTACAGGCGAGTGCGGTGCGAAAGCTCGGTCAGCGTAAGCGCGGTATCGCCGGCGCGGAAAGCGCCCAGCAACGACAAGGCGCGATCCACTGCCGCGGCGCCGCCGGCCGCCGGGCGCTGGTCGGCAATGGAGGCAACGGCGGGTTTTCTGGGCATGACGGGGCTTTGCGAAGCGACGGTTGACGCGGCGTTTTCGTGCCGCTATTATTTATAGAAGTCACTTCTATCTTACAGAAACAAGGATTCCAGTCAATGCCGTCGATACTTGTCAGCGAGGTTGCCCCCAGGGACGGTTTGCAGAGCGTGCAGGCGATCATGCCCACGGCGGCCAAGCACCGATGGATCCGGGCGATGGCGGAGGCAGGGGTTCGCGAGATCGAGGTGGGCTCTTTCGTGCCGCAGCGCTTGCTTCCGCAATTGGCCGATTCCGGCGAGGTGGTGCGGGAGGCCATTCGCCTGCCGGGCCTGCACGTAATGGCGCTGGTGCCGAATCTCCGCGGTGCGCAAGCCGCGCTGGCCGCGGGCGCCCACAAGATCACGATTCCTGTCTCCGCCAGCGAACCGCACTCGCTCGCCAATGTGAAAAAGACGCATGCCCAGATGATCGACGAGGTGCGCCACATCGTGGCCTGGCGCAACGCGCATCACCCGACGGCGAAGATCGAATCGGGGGTGGCGACGGCCTTCGGTTGCACCATTGCCGGCAAGGTCGGGGAAGACGACGTGGTGCGCCTGGCGGTGACACTCGCGGGTTGCGGGGTCGACGAGATCGGACTCGCCGACACCACCGGGTACGGCAATCCGGCGCAGGTGAAGCGGCTTTTCACGCGCGTGCGCAAGGAAGTCGGCGACCTTGCCGGCGGTGCGCATTTCCACAATACCCGCGGGCAGGGTTTGGCTAATGTGGTGGCGGCACTGGAGACAGGTGTCACCACGTTCGATTCGAGCCTCGCCGGAATCGGCGGCTGTCCTTATGCGCCGGGAGCCTCGGGGAACATCGTGACCGAGGATCTCGTGTTCATGCTGGAGGCCATGGGGCTCGATACCGGCATCGATCTCGTGCGCCTCCTCGATGCCCGCGCGATCCTCGCGGAGGCCTTGCCGGGTGAGCCGCTGTACGGACATCTCGCTGACGCCGGCCTGCCGAAGGGATTCGTCTATGCCGATGGCCGTGCCGTGAGTACGACGGCGGTCGACCAAACCTGCGTTGCATGATGAACGGCGCGCGCGCGGCGCCGGAAAGCGCACCGCCGGCCCGCGTGCTGCCACTTGCCGGCTTGCGCGTGGTCGAGTTCGCCCACATGGTGATGGGGCCGAGTTGTGGACTGGTGCTGGCCGATCTCGGTGCCGAGGTCATCAAGGTCGAGCCCACGAATGGTGATGGCACCCGGCGCTTGCCGGGCACCGGCGCCGGCTTTTTTGCCACCTTCAACCGCAACAAGCAAAGCATCGCCGTCGATGTCGCGACTCTGCAGGGACGCGATATCGTATGCAAGCTCGTGGCCACCGCCGATATCTTCACCGAGAACTTCAAGGGCGGCACCATGGCGAAACTCGGGCTCGATTACGCCTCCTTGTCGGAGCGCAACGACCGGCTGATCTACGTTTCGCTCAAAGGGTTTCTGCCCGGACCCTACGAGTCGCGCACCGCACTCGACGAAGTAGTGCAGATGATGGGGGGCCTGGCCTACATGACGGGACCGGAAGGCCGTCCGCTGCGGGCGGGCAGCTCCGTCAACGACATCATGGGCGGCATGTTCGGCGCCATCGCCGCGATGGCGGCGTTGCGGGAGCGCGACCGGACGGGCAAAGGCCAGCACGTGCAGGCGGGCCTGTTCGAGAACAACGTCTTTCTGGTCGGCATCCACATGATGCAATACGCGGTCACGGGAGTGCCGGCGAGCCCGATGCCCAGCCGGATCTCGGCCTGGGCGGTGTACGACGTGTTCACGGTAAAAGACGCGGCATCCATTTTTCTCGCCGTCGTCTCGGATACGCAATGGAAGCTTTTCTGTGGCGCCTTTGGGTTTGCGGATCTCGCCGCCGACGCGCGGCTCGCGACCAACCCGGAACGCGTGAGCGCGCGCGACTGGATGATGCCGATTCTCCGGGAGCGCCTGTCGATGCGCGACGCCGACGAAATCGCACAGATTTTCGAGCGCAACCACCTGCCTTTTGCGCGCATCGCGCGGCCGCATGATCTTTTCGATGATCCGCATCTGCTGGCCAGCGGGGCTCTTGCAAAGATCGATCTGCCCGCGGACGCGAGTGCGAGTGATATGCCGATCCATACCCGTACGCCGCTGCTGCCCATTACGCTCTCCGGCGAACGCTTTGGCGTGCGCACCAACCCGCCCTCCATCGGCGCCGACAGCGAACGCGTGCTGCTGACGCTGGGTTACGCGCCATCGGAAATCAAGGCCCTGGCCGCGGCCGGTGTGATTCGCCTGCCGGACGCGCCGGCATCCGCCTAGGGCACGGCGGCGCGACCACTTTCAAATAAAAGGAAATGTTCATGATCGATCGCCGCACGCTCGCCATCGTCGCTGCCGCCGTGCTGGGCGCGCTCGTGCCCGCAGCGGCACTTGGCCAGGCGTGGCCCGGGAAATCCATCCGGCTCGTCGTACCCTTCCCGCCCGGCGGGGGCACCGACGTCTTGTCGCGCACGCTTGCGGAAAAGCTCGGCCCCGCATTGAACACCGCGCTGGTGGTCGACAACCGGCCGGGTGCGGGCGGTAACGTCGGGCTCGACCTGGCCGCGAAGGCGGCTGCCGACGGCAATACGCTGGCGATGGGCCAGACCTCGAACCTCGCCATCAATCCCACGCTCTATACGAGCCTTCCTTTCAGCCCACTGAAGGATTTTGCACCCATCGTGCTGGTGGCATCGCAGCCGATGGTGCTCGTGGTGGCCAAGGATGCCCCCTGGAAAACGCTCGCCGATATCGTGACCGCGGGCAAGGGAAAGGGCGGCCTGACGATGGCATCGGCGGGTAACGGAACGGTGGGCCATCTCGCCGGAGAAATGTTTGCGCGCCGCGCCGGCATCACCGTCGTGCACGTTCCCTACAAAGGCGCAGCGCCCGCAATCACCGACGTGGTGGGAGGCCAGGTCGCGATGTTCTTCGCGTCGGCAGGCGGGGTGATGGGGCAGATCGAAGGTGGACGAGTTCGAGCGATTGCGGTCACGTCAGCGAAGCGCATGGCCCGGCTGCCCAATGTACCTACCGTGGCGGAGTCCGGCTTTCCCGGTTTCGAGGCAACCGACTGGAAGGGTCTTGTCGCGCCTGCCGGAACGCCGGCCGCCATCGTGAATCGCGTCAATGCGGAGGTCATGCGTGCGTTGGGTACGCCCGAGGTCGCCGCACGGCTCGCCGCGGAGGGAAGCGAGGCGATGGGCGGATCGCCGGAGCAATTCGCGCAGCATCTTCGCGAGGAGGCGACGAAGTGGAGCGCGATCGTCAAGGCCACCGGCGCCAAGGTCGATTAGGCCAAGGGAAGCGACGTCTGCACCTGCGCGAAGCCGTAAGCAACCGGCGTCACGCGGACAGCGTTGCGCAACGCGGATGCTGAGCAAAAAGACAACCGGTCTTGTGTCTGACTTACGCGGCGTGAGCCGGCTCGCCATCGACGCGACCACGGCGGTAACCGATCTGGTCGAGGCGATGCACCACAACATCGGCCGTGCGCCCGGCATCTTCGCGCAGCCGCCGCAGGGTCGCCTCCAGGGCGTGACCGGACTCGTTTATCGCAGCATCCGCGGCATCACCGGTGCGGTAGGCGGAAGCATCGATGCAATCCTCTCCCGGCTATCGCTCACCCTGGAAGCCAAGGCCTCGTCAGAAGCACGCGATGCCATCCTCGCGGCACTCAACGGCGTGCTGGGTGATCACCTTGCCGCCACCCAAAACCCCTTGGCGCTCACCATGCGGATGCGCCTCGGCAGCAAGCCGGTCATGCTCGATCCCGGTGCGCTGCAGCCCGCCATTGTCGAGCCCGCCGGGAAGATTCTGCTGCTGGTGCACGGGCTTTGCATGAATGGCCGCCAATGGCGCAGGAACGGACACGATCACGGGCGGGTGCTCGCGCAAAAGCTTGACTACACACCGATCTATCTGGACTACAACACTGGACTGCACGTCTCCACCAACGGCGCGGCCTTGAGCGAAATGATGGACAGGCTGTTATGCGCGTGGCCCGTGCCCGTGACCGAGGTGGCGATTCTCGCGCACAGCATGGGCGGCCTGGTGGCGCGAAGTGCATGTCTTCAGGCGGAGGTGGCCGGGCACCCTTGGCGCGATTGTCTGCGCCAGCTCATTTTCCTCGGCACGCCGCACCATGGCGCACCGCTGGAGCGTGGCGGCCATTGGCTCGACCTCGCCTTCGGCATGAGCCCCTATACCGCCCCGTTCGCACGCCTGGGCCAGGTGCGCAGTGCCGGGATCACCGACCTTAGGTTTGGCAACGTGCTTGATTCAGACTGGCAACACCAGGATCGCTTCGAGCGCTCGTCCGACACGCGCCAGCCAGCGCCGCTTCCGCGCGGCGTCGATTGCTACGCCATCGGAGCGACTACCGCCCGGCACGCGGACAGTCTCAAGAGCCGGATGGTGGGCGATGGGCTGGTCCCGCTTGCAAGCGCACTGGGACGGCACGACGATCCGGCGCGCGATCTTGGGATTGCGACGCAGCGGCAATGGGTCGCCGTGCGGACCAACCACCTCGATCTTCTCAGCCGCGCCAAGGTCTGCACGACCATGGAGCATTGGCTGGGCGCCTCGATGCTAAAGTGAACAACGGAACCATCTTGAACTGGGGGGAGAAGATGAAGTGTGCAATGGCAGCTCGCGCCGCGGGAATGACGGCGATCGCGCTCATGTGGTGCTCGGTGTCCGTGGCGCAGCCCACCGGCAGCGCGGCGGAAGCAAAAAACATGGAGCTCGTGGGTTATCAAGACCTGCAGGCGAGAAGCGCGTACCAGCCGGTGATCCGGGAGCAAAACGGTCGCTGGATCGCCTACATCGGTCATCACGGCGGGACCGAGAAAGTGCCGAAGCCGCTTAACCCGATCACGGGGGTGCCGGAATTCAACGGCACTTCGATCATCGATGTGACCGACCCACGGCAGCCGCGCTACCTCGCCCACATCCCGGGCGAGGAAGGGTCCGGCGAGAGCGGGGGAGGGCAGATGGTGCGGGTGTGCAGCGGTGCCGAATTGCCGAAGGCGGACAAGTCCCGGTTCTACCTTCTGCGCACCTTCGGTAATTCCGCGCACGAAATCTGGGACGTGACCGACCCCGTCAAGCCGTTGTTGGCGAGCCGCATAGGCCCGGTGAAAGGAACCCACAAGAATTGGTGGGAGTGCGACACCGGCATTGCCTATCTCGTGTCGGGCATCGACGGCTGGCGCACGCGGCGCATGACGCAGGTTTATGACCTGTCCGATCCCGCACATCCGCGATTCATCCGCAATTTCGGGCTCGATGGGCAGCAGCCCGGGAGCAGCGGCGATGCACCGATCGAGTTGCACGGACCGATCTCGACCGGCCGGTCCGGCAATCGCGTGTATTTCGGTTATGGCACCAACAAGGATGGGATGGTGCAGATCGTGGATCGCGAAAAGCTCGTCGCCGGTCCGGCGGAGCCGACCGCCGCCAACTTGCGCTATCCGGAAGTCGGTCGCCTGGTGATGCCGCCCAACGTGGGCGCACATACCGCGTTTCCGCTGTTGGGTATCGACGTTGCCGAGTATGCAAGGGACAAGGATGGCAGGAAGCGCAACTTCATCGCCGTCGTCGACGAATCACTCGTCAACGAATGCCAGGAAGCGCGGCAAATGCTCTGGATGGCAGATATCACCACTGAAACCCGTCCCATGGGAATTTCGAGCTGGACGGTGCCGGAGGCGAGCGGCAATTTCTGTTCCCGCGGCGGACGCTTCGGCACGCATTCCTCCAACGAGAGCTTCACGCCGATTTACTACAAGCGCATTCTCTTCCTGGCCCATTTCAATGCCGGCGTGCGGGCCGTGGACATCCGCGATCCGTATCATCCGAGGGAAATCGCCTACTACATTCCGGCGATCACTGCGAACACCGAATCGCGCTGCGTGAAGGTCGATGGTGCGGACCGCTGCAAGACAGCAATCCAGACCAACAACGTGGAAGTCGACGACCGTGGCTACATCTATGCGGTGGATCGGGCGAATACCGGCCTGCATATCCTTTCGTTGACCGGCGATGCGCGCGGCGTGGCGAATTTTACGCGGTAAGTCAAGTCCGCAATCGCATTGCTGACGAAGCGCCGGCGATCGATCGCTTGACAAAGATGTCTCGCGTCAGGCGTTCCGGACATCGGCCGTCGGCGGAGCGGTGGAAGATATCCACACAAATTGTGGATATGTAGGTGGATCGTTCCCCGGCGAGCCGCGCTGCTGCTGGCCTTCCACCCTCTGCCGACTTTTTAATCAGGGCTGCGGCCGATTTCGTGCGCACGCAAAAACGCGGCGCGCAACATCTCATCGCCAGCAATTTATTGCTTGTCCCCGCCGGACCGGAGCGCTGCCGCCTGCCGTTTGACCGCTTGGAGCAGTGCGTTCAGGGCCGGGTTGGCAATCGGCTCGTGCAGCCGGAGCGTGCGGCGCCGTGAGCCATCATCGATCCTGACGGTGTAGCTGCGAGCGTCGGGCATCGGTGCCACGGCGGGATCCTCCGCGCACGTAAAAAAGCATGCCCGCTCCACCATCGCGGTGAAGACCGCCTGCTCTTTTGCCGGCAAGGTGTCGACATCGAAAACCGCCGGCTTCCGCAAGCCGGGAAACGATGCCACTCCACCGTCGACAGAAAGCGCGATCCGCATGGTCGAGACCGGCTCAGGCAGCTCTGATTCCGACTTCCCGCCAGGAGGCGATCACCACCTTGCGTTCGGTCGCGCCGAACAGATGTCCGGCATTCATCGCCGTGTATCTGGCGAACTGGGTGAATGTCGCGGTCGGCTTCAAGCGCTTGTCGCGCAGCGTTTCATACCAGATGCGTCCCGCCTTTTCCCATGCATGCCCGCCGAGTTGCAACGCCGCGAGAAAAAAGGCGTGATTGGGAATGCCCGAATTGATGTGCACCCCGCCATGATCGGCCGCGGTATGCACGAAACCGCTCATGTGCGCCGGTTGCTCGTCCTTGCCGAGCACCCGATCGTCAAAGGCCGTGCCAGGCGCCTTCATCGAGCGCAACGCAACCCCGTGCACCTTCGAGGTGAACAGGCCGGCGCCGATCAGCCAGTCGGCTCCCGCTGCATCCTGGTGCAGTGCATATTGCTTGACCAATGATCCGAACACGTCGGAAATCGATTCGTTGAGCGCGCCGGCCTGGCCGAGGTAGACCAGGTGCGCCTCGTCGCCGGTCACGCCGTGAGTCAGCTCGTGTCCGATGACATCGAGCGAGATCGTAAACCGGTTGAAAAGATCACCGTCACCGTCACCGAAGACCATCTGCTGGCCGTTCCAGAAGGCGTTGTCATAATGCTGACCGTAGTGAACCGTGGCATCGAGATGCAGCCCTTCATCGTCGATCGAGTTGCGATCGTAAGCGGCTGCATAGAAGTCGAAGGTCGCACCGAGACCGTCGAAGGCTTCGTTCACGGTGGGATCCTTGCCGGGGGCCTTGCCCTCGGAGCGCACCGCCCGGCCCGGCAACGCTTCGGCGCCGCCGGCATCGTAGACAGTGCGCCGTTTGATCACCGTGCTGCCGATCAGCGGCGCCCGGTGGCCGCCCCCTCGCAGCAGTTGATATGTGGCGCGTTCCATGCGCCTCGTCTGGTCGGTGGCAAGTGTGCTCAACGCCGCGACGCGTTGCGCATTGCTGCCGTTCAAGGCGATACGACGCAAGACCTGCGGTGGGATGATGCTGCAGCAGCTTTGCCGGAAGTGGGTGCGAACGGGCATGATCGGGGCCTGGAACGAATTTGCCTGCGGGCTGGCAGCCTGTCAGGTCTTGGCGCGAATGTCCGCCTCGATCATGGCACGCAGCGCGCGGGTCACTTCGGGGCGCGCGCCAAACCATTTTTCAAAGCCGAATCCCGCCTGTTGCAATAGCATGCCAAGGCCGTCCACCGTGCGATGACCGCGCTGGCGCGCCGCGGCCAGGAGCGGCGTCTCGAGCGGGACATACACCACGTCATACACGACCGCGCTTGCTTTGAGCGGACCGAGCGCGAGGTCAAGGGCGGGCTTGCCGACCATTCCCAGCGAAGTGCAGTTCACGAGGAGGTCGGCGTCCTGCAGCAATTCGGGCAGCGCGGCGGGAGTGTGTGCGCAAACGCGGTCGCCGAACTGCACGGCGAGGTCTGCGGCGCGTGCGGCCGTGCGATTGGCGAGCGCCACGTGCAGCCCGCGGCGGATGAGGGCATAAGTGGCGGCCCGCGCGGCGCCGCCGGCCCCGACGATCACGGCGCGACCGGCGCGCACGTCCCATCCCGGTGCGCAGTCGTCGAGATTGGCGATGAAGCCATGGACGTCGGAATTGCCGCCCATCGGTGTTCCGTCCTGCATCCATACGGTATTGACCGCACCGACCGCTTCGGCAGCTTCATCGCGGCGTCCGATCAGGCGGTGGGCGGCTTCCTTGTGAGGAACCGTAATGTTGCCCCCGACATAGCCGTGCGCGCCGAGGTGGGTGATGAATTCCTCGAACGCTGCGGGCTCGACATCCATGAGGTCATAGGCGCCGGCAATGCCGAGCTCTTTCAACCAGTAGCCATGGATCATCGGAGAACGCGAATGCGCCACCGGGTGGCCCATGACACAGGCGCGAGGCATCGAAGCGATCATGCGAAAATCCTCAAGGAAGACGGGGCGATCGTACCGCGCACGAAAATGGATCAGGCGAGCCAGAACACTACAGCGACAGCCTTGGGTGCGGCAAGACGTTGTTTATCGATTACGATAACGCAACGGCGGTGCTGCATCGGCTTTGCGGCCCCGGCGTCCCGGCTGTTTGCATCGCAGTGCGCGAAAGCCGCCGAATCTCCACCAAGCCACGACCGACTGCGCCGGCGCCGGGCAGCGGCTTTATCGCGAGGAGCTCCATGAGCACGCAAGCTGATCCCCTGGTGACGCTCGCCGCCATTACGACGGCGACGATCACGACCCTCCTGCTCAAGAAAGGATTGCGCAACGTGTGGATGCGCGGAACACGCCCACTCAAGCCCGGGCAGCCGCGACTCGTGGGCCGGGCCTTCACGTTGCGGTTTGTGCCGGCCCGCGAGGACCTCGCCACGCCGGAATCGTGGTCGTCCCCGAAGTCCACGCGCGCGGCGATCGAAGCAATGCCCGCGGGTTGCATCGCCGTGGTCGATGCAATGGGCGTCACCGGCGCCGGTATCTTCGGCGATATTCTTTGTGCCCGCATGCAGCGGCGCGGCGTGGCCGGCGAGGTGGCCGACGGCGTGGTGCGCGACGTCGCCGGCGTGCTCGCGACCGGGCTGCCGGTATGGTGCGCGGGAGTGGCGGCGCCGCCGTCGGTGGCGGGCCTCACCTTCGTCGGCTGGCAGGAACCGATCGCCTGCGGCGGCGTGGCGGTGTTTCCGGACGATGTGGTGGTGGTCGACACCGACGGTGCGGTGCTCATTCCCGCCGCCCTGCTCGGCGAAGTCGCGGCGCTTGCCCCGGAGCAGGAGCGGCTGGAAGCGTGGATCATGCAGGAAGTGGAAAAGGGAGTACCGCTCCCCGGGCTTTACCCGCCCGATGCGCAGACCAAGGCACGTTACGAAGCCAGTCGAGGCGGCCGATGAGCCCGACGCGGCAGATGAATCGCCGGCCTCGGGCTGACAGCGCCGCTTGCGAACGGACCCGAATGGTGCCCCGTCTCGTGGGTGCTCAACGCCACCATCACGATGGCCGCGCGTGTCGAATAATGCCGATGATGCCGGGTGCGCCCGCGTGAAGCTCTCGGTGCTCGATCAGTCGACGGCGGCCAAGGGTCGTCCCGAAGCGGACGCGATTGCCGAGTCGCTGGCGCTGGCGCGGCACTGCGATGCCTTGGGCTATCACCGGTACTGGGTGTCCGAGCATCACAATAGCGAAAGCATCGTCGGCACCGCACCTGAAGTGCTGATGGCGGCGATCGCGGCGACCACAAACCACATCCGTGTGGGCAGCGCCGGGGTGATGCTGCCGCATTATTCGGCGTTGAAGGTCGCCGAGCAATTCCGGGTGCTCGAGGCGATTGCGCCGGGCCGGATCGATCTGGGCGTGGGCCGCGCACCCGGGTCCGATCGCATGACGGCATTCGCACTCAACCCCGACGCCGCGAGCGCGGCGGAGCGTTTTCCGCAGCAGGTCCTCGACTTGCAAAGCTGGCTATCGGGCAGCAGCCTGCCGGAAGGACATCCGTTTCGATCGGTCGTGGCGCATCCCTCCGGCCCCACGCTACCCCAACTGTGGATCCTCGGGAGCTCCGATTACGGGGCCAAGTTGGCCGCCCACTTCGGATTGCCGTACGCATTCGCTTATTTTTTCAGCGAGGGGCGCGGAGTCGAAGAAGCGCTGCATCTGTATCGTGCCAACTATCGTCCGAGCCCGCGCTGCCCACGCCCCGAGGCGACGATTTGCGTCTGGGCGCTGGCGGCGGACACCGAGGCCGAAGCGCGGCGCCTGTTGATGACACGCGAGCATTGGCGTGTCGGGTTTGAAAAAGGATTGCGCATGCCGCTGATCGCGCCCGAAGAAGCGGCTGCACACCCGTATACGGACGAGGACCGCACGCGGATCGAAGCGGTGCGGCGCAAGGCGGTCGTCGGCACGCCCGACCAGGTGGCCGCACGGCTCACCGAGCTCGCGCAACGGCTCGCGCTCGAGGAGCTCGTGGTGGTGACGTGGACGTTTGATCCCGGGGCTCGCCGCCGGTCGTACGAGCTCATCGCCGAGGCGTTTGCGCTGACCCCGCCCGGCGTGCAGCCGGCTCGCGCCGACGCGACTCCGGCGCGGTGAAGCCTCGCATCGGCGTCTCATCGGATACGCACGGTCTCTTGCG
>JBDUCE010000366.1:0-3435 GCA_040003635.1 Betaproteobacteria bacterium | reverse complement strand
GGGTCGAGCGCATCCGCCACCCCTTGCTTCAATGCGGAAGGTGTTTCACCCCACGCAACCACCGTCGGATTGGCGCCCGTCAGGCGATAGAACTGCTGAAGCAAACGCGACGATGGAACGCGCATCTTGAGGCCGCGCATGTCATCCGGTGTTTTGATCTGACGGCCGAGGCCCTTGCGGGCGGCAATCGTGCGTGGATCGACCGTGAAATAGAACATCGGCTTGTAACCTTTCACCGTGACCTTGGGCGTGATCTCGCCATCCCAGACGGCCGAGGTCACGAGGTTGGCGAAGCGCTGGTTCTCGCCGCACCAGAACGGAATATTGATCACGTCGACAATGGGTGCGAAAGGAGAGAAGTTCGACAGCGATACCGATCCTCCCTGCACCGTGCCGGACTGGACTTTCTGTGCGAGGGCGCTGCCGATCCCGAGCTGCCCGGACGGGAAAAGCTTCACGTAGACCGCGTTGCCGGACAGCGCTTCGAGGTTGTCCTTGAACTGCGTCTGCATGATCGGATAGGTCTTGTAATCGTCGGATTTGTATTCCGTGGCGAAGATCATCACGTGCTTGGCCGCCTTCTCTTTCGTCTCTTCGTTGTCTGCGGCGCGCGCGAGGTCCGCCTCCGACCAGAGAAACCCTCCCGTCGCCGCCAACACGGCGGTTGTAAACCCGTAGCGGCCGGCGACGACGAGAAAACGACGGCGTTGAAGCACGTCCTGGTTGGCTTCGGTCCCTTTGCTCATTTCAATCCTCCTTGGTTTGCATTCGATTCATCCGTTGCAGGCGCCTGCGTGCCCTGCTCGAGCGCCAGTAATCCGGCCACAAAAAAAACCATGCACAGCAACACCGTCAGGAATTCCCCGACATCGCCGAATTGGGGAACATCGGCGCCGAACTTGATGTGAGCGATTCGAAGTCCCATGTTGATCACGAACAACCCCAGCAGCATGCCCGAGATTACAAACGGCGCACGATGACGGCGGCGCATCGGCAGCGTGCTCATCATGGCCGCAGAACGATCTTGGCGGCACCGCTTTTGCCCTGATCGAGATCCGCGAACGCCGCCGCGCCCTCTTTGAGCGACCGCTCTTCCACCCAGCCCAGTGCCCCGTACACCCCCGCCTCGAGCGCTTGCACTGTAGCGCGGAGGTCGGCCATGGAATAGGTATAGGTGCCTATCAGTGTAATCTCGCTCAGGGTGAGCTTGCGCATGTCGATTTCGCTGGCCCAGTCCAGGAGCCCGATGTGGACCACCACGCCGCCCGGTTTTACCGCCACCAGCGCGTCCCGGCGGGTCGCCTTGGCGCCGACGGCGTCGATCACGAGATCCACGCTGTTCGGCCCTGGACCGTGCTCGGTCAACGGGTCGAAGACCTGGAAGTCGCCGGCCCCGGTCGCCGACGCACGACGCAGCGCATTGACTTCCGAGAGCGCGATATCACGGCAGCCATAGGCGCGAAGGAGGAGTGCCGTGAGCAACCCCACCGCGCCGCCACCGATCACCAGCGCGCGCAATTCAGGTAATGGCCGCGCCAGGTCGCGCCTGGCGAGACGCAGGGCATGCAAACCGGTCGCGGCGGGTTCCGTCAACGCGGCAGTGCGCGCCTCCATGGTCGGGGGCAGAGCGATCACGCTCGATTCCGGAATCGAGAGGCGCTGCGCAAATCCGCCTGCGCGGGTCATGCCGATCATGGTTCGATGCGGGCACAGGTTATCGCGCCCGGTGCTGCAGTACTCGCACGTACCACAGGTGATCAAAGGATTGACCGTCACACGCCTGCCCACGCCTTCGCCCGCCACCACGGTGCCCGCGAGCTCGTGACCGAGAATCAAGGGCGGCGAGCGCCTGGGGTCCTGGCCGTGATAGGCGTGCATGTCGGACCCGCAGATGCCGACCGCATCCACCTCGATCACGACCTCTCCGGCGCGTGCCACCGGGTCGGGCTCGTCCCGATACGTCATCGTGTGTGGTGCGGTATAGACCAGCGCCTTCACGGCGTCACTCCCTTGGCTCTCGTCATCCGGCAGTGAAACCGCCGTCCACGAACAACGTCTGGCCGGTGACGTAATCCGAGGCCCTGCTCGCCAGGAACACGGTTGCACCGCGCAGATCCTCGAGCATCCCATTACGGCCGACCATCGTGCGCTGCGCCATCTCCTGCGCCCGCACCGGATCGTCGAACACCGGCGCAGTGAGCTCGGTCGGAAAAAAGCCCGGCGCGATCGCGTTGCAATTGACGCCGTGCCGCGACCATGCTTCTGCCAATGCGCGCGTGAGCTGCACGATGCCCCCCTTTGAAGCGCCGTAAGCCACGCCATTGGGAAATGCCCGTACCGACTGCAGCGACGCGATGTTGAGTATGCGCCCCCAGCCGCGCGCGACCATCGCCGGTGCTAACTGCTGGGCCAGAAAAAACGGCACCGACAGGTTGAGCTCGAGGGTGCGGTCCCAGCCCTGGGCGCCAACCCCTTCGACGGGCTGACGCAGATTGATGCCCGCGGCATTGACCAGGATGTCGGGGGACCCGAGCGCGTCGATCACGCGCTGGCCGATGCTCGCGAGCGCGGCCCGGTCGCAAAGATCGCAAGCGAGCACCACACCGCGCTCGCCGCGGGCGGCGATGCCGCGGGCGACGGCGTCCAGCGCATGGGCGCGACGCGCCACCAACGCCACCCCGGCACCCGCGGCCGCCAGGGTCTCTGCCATCGCGCGTCCGATGCCGGAGCTGGCACCGGTCACCAGCGCCACGCGCCCGCGAAGCGAAAAAAGATCGGCCAGCGCGATCACGTTACGCGGTGATCACGATGAGGCGCGGGTGACAAACGATTCGCCGGGAAAATATTTGCGCAATCGGTCATCCGCAGTGCGGGCATGTGCCTCCATGCCCTCCAGGCGGGAGATGCGCGCGGTGACGGCGCCGATCTGCCGGGTCGCCTCGCGCGACATGCGTTGGTAGGTGACGGTCTTGAGGAACTTGCCGACACTGAGCCCCCCTGAATAGCGCGCTGCTTTTTTGGTGGGCAGGATGTGATTGGGACCCGACGTCTTGTCCCCGTAGGCGACGGTGGTTTCCTCGCCGAGAAAGAGCGAGCCGTAGTTGGTCAGGCGGCCGAGCCACCAGTCGAGGTCGGTGGCATGCACTTCGAGATGCTCCGATGCGTATTCGTCGCTTGCCTGGGCGGCTTCTTCCCGCGTGTCGGCGAGCACGATCTCGCCGTAGTCGCGCCAGGCGCTTCCCGCGGCGGCGGCGGCCTCCGCCGGCAACGCGCCGATGAGCTCAGGGACCCGTTGCGCCACGATCCTCGCCACCCGCGCCGAGGTGGTGATGAGCCACGCCGGGGAATCCGCGCCGTGCTCCGCCTGGCCGACCAGGTCCGCGGCGACGATGGCGGGATCGGCGCTGTCATCCGCAATCACGCACACCTCGCTCG
>JBDUCE010000365.1:0-3443 GCA_040003635.1 Betaproteobacteria bacterium | reverse complement strand
TACGGCATCAAGGTCAAGGCCTGGCGCTCCGGCTCGGAAGGCGTGTTGCAGAAACTTTCGAGCGAGGCACGCGGCGGGCGCTTCGATGCCGATATCGTGCAGAACAATGCGCCGGAGAACGAGGCCGCGCATCGCGAGAAATTATTGCAGGAGGTAAGGTCCCCGCTGGTGAACGATCTGCTGCCCCAGGCCAGTCCGGCGCACAAGGAATGGGTGGGCATCACGCTCGACATTTACTCGGCGGCCTATAACACCAGCAAGGTGAAAAAGGAGGAGCTGCCCAAGACCTATCAGGATTTACTCGATCCGAAATGGAAGGGCCGCCTGGGCATCGAGGTCGACGACCAGGGTTGGTTCGCCACGCTTTCCGAGGCCATGGGCGAAAAGCAGACCCAGAAGCTCTTTGCCGACATCGTTGCAACCAACGGCATCTCGGTGCGCAAGGGGCACTCGCTCCTGACCACGCTGGTCGCTTCGGGAGAGGTGCCGCTCGGCCTTACGGTGTACAGCTGGAATCCCGAGCAACTGAAGCTCAAGGGAGCGCCGGTGGAGGGATACCCCATCGCGCCGGTGATCGCGCAGTTCAGCACCATCGCCATGCTCAAAAAGGCGCCTCACCCTTACAGCGCTTTGCTCTTCTATGACTTCATGCTGGGCGAGGGGCAGCAGCTTCTGGCGGATCTGAAGTATGTCCCCTCCGGCAAGAAATACGAATCGCCTCTGACGGGAATGCCGCTCAAGTTCATCGATCCGGCGCACGCCCTGGACATGCAGGACAAGTGGGTGAAAACCTACGAAGCCGTCGTTACCAAAAACGCAAAGTAGGACGCGTTTGGACCGCGGAAAGGCGCCCTCGACGGCGACGTACGCCGCAATGGTTCAAGGCGGCAGCGCATTCGGCACCCATCGGCTTCCTGTTGAACGCGGGCGGATGCATCCCGTCGCCGGACCGGGCTGTAGCTATCGCTGCGCCACCAGGAAGAATCGGCGGAACGGGAACAGGGTAACGCCGTTTGAGTCTCGCGGATAAGCCTTGGCGATTGCCTGCCGGTAGTCCCGCTCGAATTCCTGTGCTTCGTCATCCGTCAATGCGGACAGCCAGACCCCGACGAACGATCCCTTGGTGAATTCCGCTACCGGATTGTCTCCGGTCAGCACCTGAACATACTCGGTCGACCATAGATCGAGTGAGGTGACGTGTGACCGAAGAATTGCGTAGTACGCGTCAGCCTCGAGGATCGGCTGGCGACGCACCAGTCCCTGCAAACGACCACGCCAACGCGCACTCTCGGCCAGCGCGTAGCCAATCTGGTGTGACGGGGCATCGTGTTGTGCCGGCATCTGCGCCGCCAGAACACCACCGGCGGCGAGGTGCGAGATGAGGCGCGCAAACAACGTCGCGTGATCGTCGAGCCAATGGAGCGCCGCATTCGAGACCAGCAGATCCACCGGCGCGGCGGGCGCCCACTCGGCGAGATCGGCAAGCTGCCAATCGACGTCGGGCACCGCGACCCGCGCGCGTTCCAGCATGGCGTGCGAATTATCGACACCGGTGATGTGCGCCTGCGGCCAGCGTGCGCGCAGTAGCGTCGTGACGGTCCCGGTCCCGCAGCCCAGGTCAATGATAGTCTGCGGTGATTCCAGCGGGACGCGCGCGATGAGATCATGCGCCGGCCGAAGGCGCTGTCCGCCAAACTTGAGATATTGCTGCGGATTCCAGGCCATACGATTCGAAGTGTGACACGGCATACCGTGCGAGGTAAGAGGGCTATGAACGCAGGCAGCAAACTTCCCGGAACGCCGGAGCCGATGCACTACTGGGCGGGATTCGGCGGGGTGCGAATAGCGGCGGATGCATGGGGAGATCCGAAAGCACCGCTCGTGCTCCTGCAACACGGCGGGGGACAGACCCGCCATGCCTGGAAAGGCGCTGGACAACTACTCGCCGACGCGGGCTATCACGCCGTCGCGTTCGATGCGCGTGGGCACGGCGATTCTGATTGGGCGCCGGATGGTCGTTATGATCAGGACGTCATGGTCGAGGATCTGAAGTGTGTGGTCGCGGGCTTGGGTAGCCGCCGACCGGCGCTGGTCGGTGCGTCCATGGGCGGGGGTACCAGCCTGGTGGCGGTGGGTGAGGATCACGTCGATGCGACGGCGCTGGTGATCGTCGATATCGCGCCGCGCATCGAGCAGGCGGGCGTCGACAATATCCAGGCTTTCATGAGCCAGCAGCCGGAAGGGTTCGCGTCTTTGGAAGCGGTTGCCGAGGCCATCGCCCAATACCAGCCCCACCGGAAACGCCCACGGACCCTGGATGGCCTGGCCAAGAACGTGCGTGTCGCAGCAGACGGCAAATATCGATGGCACTGGGACCCACGCATCCGGCGGGCACGGCACGACCTGGTGAAACGCCAGCTACGCCTCGAGGCGTGCGCACGCCGGCTGAAGCTCCCCACACTGCTCGTCCGTGGGGGCCTGTCCGATGTACTCACCGAAGAGGGTGCGCAAGAGTTCCTGAGACTGTGCCCTCATGCCGAATACGTGAACGTCACTGATGCTGCGCATATGGTGGCCGGAGATGCCAACGATAATTTCGGCAAGGCCATCATTGGCTTCCTGTCGCGCGCCGTCCCGGTCGGCGCCCCGCCGGTACAATCGGCACACCTGCTGCATCCCCACCGTGAAGGACCGTCCGGAGAAATTCAAGACGTGCCGTGATCACAGGCGATTGCATAATTTGATTCCCCGGCTGCAACCGATTCTGACGGTGCCTCGTCTCCCACCCGATATCGATGCACCTCCGGCCCTCCCGGAGCGCCCCACCATGGACGACTGTTGTCAGGGTGGGTGCAATCGATGCGTCTTCGACATCTACGAGGACTCGATGGAAAGGTACCGGGAGGCATTGCGGGTGTGGCAGGAGCGGCGCAACGATCGTTCGACAGCGGCGGACCGCGCGCCGTCCGATCCAACGCGCGCATGAGCCGGCCCGTTGCCGCTCGACGATTTCGCGGGTGATGCACCCCGACTACAAGCATTCATCATGGCCCGCGCTCGCCCTGCTGTGGCTCGCCGGGAACGGATTGCGCATCACCATTCTCGCAGTCCCGCCCGTCATCGCGCTGATTCGCGACGACTTTGGCTTGAGCGCCACCGAGGTCGGTCTGTTAAGCAGCATCCCACCGGCGTTGTTTGCCATTGCGGCACTGGCGGGTTCGTTGCTCGTCGCGCATCTGGGCGTAAAGTCCGCGCTGGTCGGTGGTCTGCTGCTGGTGGCGATCGGCTCGGCGCTGCGCGGCTTCAGCGTGAACTACGCGGCACTGTTGGCCACCACGATTCTCATGTCGGCTGGGGTTGCCATCATGCAGCCGATCATGCCGACGACCGTTCACCAATGGCTGCCGCGGCGAATCGGCCTCGGCACGGCGGTCTACACCAAT
>JBDUCE010000364.1:0-3454 GCA_040003635.1 Betaproteobacteria bacterium | reverse complement strand
GCTGGTGAGCGGCTCCGGCGCGCAAGGCGATGCGCCGCCCCGGTTGCCGACCTGGGGCGAGCTCCTTGCATTCGGCTGGGCGCAGGCGCCGCATTATCTGGGCGCGTTGCAAGGCATCGGCTGCGTTGCGGTCAATCTGGATGTGCCGGGCGCACCCGCGATGCTTCCAGCGCCGGAGGGGTGGCGGTTCAGTCCCTTGCGTCCGCTTTTTTTCGCCTTGCCGGAGCCGCTGCTGGCGCTCGCAGGGCGCGCATTCCAGATCGTCGAATGGGACCGCACGCACCGTTTTTGCGGGCATTGCGGAACGCCGATGCACGAAAAGGAGGGCGAGCGGGCACGCGCGTGTCCCGCATGCGGACACACGGCGTATCCACGGCTTTCGCCGGCGATGATGGCGTTGGTGACCCGCGGCCGCGAGATGCTGCTGGCACGCGCGAACCGCTTTCCCTCCGGCATGTTCAGCGCGCTCGCCGGGTTCGTCGAGCCGGGCGAGACGATCGAGGATTGCGTCCATCGCGAAGTGCGGGAGGAAGTGGGAATCGAAGTGTCCGCACCTGTTTACTTCGGCAGCCAATCATGGGCTTTTCCGCACTCGCTGATGATCGCGTTCACCGCCGAGTATGCCGACGGCGAATTGCGGGCCGACCAGACGGAGATCGCGGAAGCGCGCTGGTTCACGCCGGAGACGTTGCCGACGATGCCACCGTCGTTGTCCATTGCGCGACGCTTGATCGACGCGACCGCCAAGCGGTTGCGGGAACTGCCGCCGGGCAGGAGCCTTTGAGGCTTCGCGCCGCCTGTTAAAATCGCTTTTTCCTCCGCCGTCAGGTCGTTGTTGTGTCCACCGCTCGCATTCCTTCGTCCCACTGGCGTCGCTCCGGCATGGTATTGCTGTCGTTCGTGGCGCTGGCCGGCCTGCACGGGATCGGTCTCGGGCAGACCATGGCGCAGGATCCCGTCGATCCTCGGCCGCAGGATCGCCGCAACTACAACCAGGGCATCGCCGAAGTGCGGCAATTGATGGCCACCCGGCAATTTGGACGCGCGGCTCCACAACTGGATGCGCTTCTCGCACAACGCCCGCGCGAAGCCCAGGCGCGCTTCCTGAAGGGCGTCCTGCAGACCGAGCAGGGGCAGGCCGAGGCGGCAGTGTCGACTTTTCGCGCCTTGATCGAGGACTATCCCGAGCTTCCCGAGCCGTACAACAACCTTGCCGTGCTGTATGCGCAAAAGGGTGATGTGCAGAACGCCCGCGTCGCGCTCGAAACAGCCATCAAGACCGCGCCGGAGTGGGCGGTCGCGCACGAGAACCTGGGTGACATCTACGCCCGCATGGCAGCCGAGCAATACGAGCGCGTCGGCAACCTCGACCGGTCGAATAAATCGGCTGTCGCGAAGTTGAAGCTCGCTCGCGATTTGCTCACCCTGGTTGCCACCACCGGCAAGCCCTAGGCTCGCCGTTTCTTCTGTTTCTTTCCGTTTCTTGCCAGGAGTCCTTGATGTCGCGTCGTTCCTTTTCCCTGTTTTTTGCGGCGATGGTCGCTGCCGGTTGCGCATTGACGCTGGCAGCGCTGCCGACGTGGGCCGCCAATCCGCAAGTCGAGTTCGACACCACGGCCGGCAAGATCTCGGTCGAGCTCTACCCCGACGCCGCGCCGAAGACCGTCGAGAATTTCATCGCCTACGTCAAGGCCGGCCACTATGACGGCACACAGTTTCATCGGGTCATTCCCGGCTTCATGATCCAGGGCGGCGGCTTTACGCCGGATTTCAAGCAGAGGCCGACCCGTCCACCGGTGCCCAACGAGGCAGAGCAGGCGAGCAAGGCCGGGCTCTCCAATGTGCCGGGAACGCTGGCGATGGCGCGCACCGGCGATCCGCATTCGGCGACGGCGCAGTTCTTCATCAACGTGGCCGACAACAAGTCCCTGAACTTCCGCTCGCCGGACCCGCAAGGCTACGGATACACGGTGTTCGGCAAGGTGGTGTCGGGCATGGACGTGGTTGACGGGATCGCCAAGGCACCCACCGGCGCCGGCGGCCCGTTTCCCCGGGACGTGCCGGCCACCAAGGTCATCATCAACAAGGCCACCGTCATCGACGCGCCCAAGTGAGGAACACCATGGTCATCCTGCACACCAATCACGGCGACATCACCCTCGAGCTGGACGCGGAAAACGCGCCGAAGACGGTCGAGAACTTCCTGCAATACGTGCGCGACGGACACTATGACAACACGATCTTTCACCGCGTGATCGATGGCTTCATGGTCCAGGGGGGCGGCATGGAGCCCGGCATGAAGCAAAAGCCGACCCGCGCGACCATCGCCAATGAGGCGGGCAACGGCCTCAAGAACAGGAAGTACACCGTCGCCATGGCGCGCACCTCGGAGCCGCACTCGGCGTCGTCGCAGTTCTTCATCAACGTCGGCGAAAACGACTTCCTCGACCATAAGGGACCCAGTCCGCAGGGATGGGGTTACTGCGTATTCGGCAAGGTGGTGGCCGGCCAGGATGTGGTCGATGCGATCAAGGGTGTAGCCACCGGCACCAGCGGCTTCCATCAGGATGTTCCGCGCGAAAACGTGGTGCTCACGCGGGCCGAGGAAGTCGCCGGCTGAATGCGACCTTCGCGGGGTGAGCTAAAGTCCGTGGTGAGGGCAGCGCGGTACGGCGCCGTGCCGCCCCGGTAGCGGCCGGTTCTCATGCGACCGACCCTGTTCGTTTCCGATCTTCACCTGTCGCCGGCGCGTCCGGCGCTCCTGGCCGCCTTCAACGCCTTTTGCATCGGTCCCGCCCGCGCCGCGGACGCGGTGTATGTGCTGGGTGATCTTTTCGATGCATGGATCGGCGACGACCAGTTGGACGAGCCGGTCGGTGCGGACGTCGCGCGGTCGTTGCGCGGGGTATCGGAAGCGGGGGTGCGTGTCGGTCTCATCAGCGGCAATCGCGATTTCCTGCTGGGCGAGCGCTTTGCGCAGGCCGCGGCGAGCACGCTGCTGCCCGAACAAACGGTATTCGACGTGCAGGGAACGCGCACGCTCATCCTGCACGGCGACGAGCTTTGCACCGACGACCGGAGTTATCAGAAATTTCGCGCCTGGTCGCACGACCCGGCATGGCAGCGACGATGGCTGGCGTTGCCCTATCCCGTACGCCGCGGCATCGCGCGCGCGTTGCGGCGCCAAAGCCGGCGGGCATCGGCACAGAAGCCCAAAGCGATCATGGATGTCTCGCCCGATGCGGTGAGCGCAGCGTTCCGGGCGCACGACGTCGTCCGGATGGTGCACGGCCACACTCATCGACCGGCGCGCCATCGTACGAACGTCGATGGCCGCGAGTGCGAGCGCTGGGTGCTCGCGGACTGGTACGATCGTGGCTCGTACCTCGAATGCACGCCGGCAGGCATCGTGTCGCGCGAAATCTGGTAGGAGCGCACCGGCCAAGAAAAGCAT
>JBDUCE010000363.1:0-3469 GCA_040003635.1 Betaproteobacteria bacterium | reverse complement strand
AAACGCGTCTTTGACCCTGCTTTTCCACGCAACTCTCGCAAGCCGGCGCACTGCCGGTTACACTCGCGACCTGACTATTTTCGCGCTCGCATCCGGCCCTCGCCCATCATGACCCGACGTGTAGCGCTTGACGTTGCCAGCCTGTCCCACCCGGGGATGGTGCGCACCCATAACGAGGATAGCGTGTTCGTCGATGCCGACGCGGGTCTTGCCGTGCTGGCGGACGGCATGGGCGGCTACAACGCCGGCGAGGTCGCGAGCCGCATTGCGGTCGATGTCATCAGCGGTGCGCTCCTGCCCGAGCTCAAGTCCGAGCGCGAGCTCTCCAAGGTCGACGTGACCTCCGGCCTGACCCACGCCGCGTTGCTGCTCCAACTCCAGATTGCCGCGGCCAACAAGGGCATCTACGAAGCCGCCCAGAAGAGCCCCGAATGCGCGGGCATGGGCACCACGCTCGTTGTCGCCATTCTCTGCGGTGCGCGGATCAGCATCGGCCACATCGGCGACTCGCGCTGCTACCGGCTGCGCGGTGAGAAGTTCGAGCAGCTTACCCATGACCATTCGTTGCTGCAGGAGCAGGTCGACAGCGGCGTGCTCACGCCCGAGCAGGCAAAGTTCTCGCTGCACAAGAACCTCGTGACCCGCGCGCTCGGAATCGAAGCCATCGTGCAACCCGACATCGCCGAATACCGAATCGAGCCCGACGATATCTATCTCCTGTGCTCGGATGGCCTCACCGACATGGTGGCGCCCGAAGCCGTGCATGTGATCCTCGGTGAGAACCGCGGCGCATTGCCGGAGGCCGCCGCAAAAATGGTCGAGCTCGCGAACCAGAATGGCGGGCGCGACAACATCTCGGTCGTCATGGTGCGCGTCCCCGCGGAGTTCCTGCCCACCTCGCGCTGGGTCGAGCGCTGGCTGGCAAAGAAGGGTGGGTGAGACGTGGCGAAGCTCGTGGTGTTTCTAGCCGACGGCAAGGTCCAGGACGTCATCCTCGGCAAGGAACGGATAACGCTCGGGCGGCGCGCCGACAACGATGTGTGCCTGCCGCATCCGGCGGTGAGCGGTGAGCACGCCGCCGTGGTGACCATCCTGTCCGACTCCTTCCTCGAGGATCTCGGGAGCACCAACGGCACGCTGGTCAACGGCAAGCCGATCACGAAGCATTTTCTGCGCGATGGCGATGTCATCGATGTCGGCCGGCAACGCCTGGTGTACCTCGTCGACGACAGTGCGCAGCCCGAGGCCATTGCCCCAGCGCCGGCACCCGACTGGCCGCGCGAGGCAGGACTGCAGAACATCGCAGCGACCACCGAGCCCACCACCCAATGGACCCCGGCGGGCAGTGGAAGCAACGGCGCAGCGGTGGTGCGCCCATCGACGCTATCGATCGGCGACGACGCCCCCCTGCGTGCGATTCGCTCGGGAGGCATTGCCGCGATCCTCGAAGAGCAGGCGGTCAAGCCCTCCGGCGGTGTACGCACCGGATCGCCGCACGGCTTTGGCACCTCCGACCTGATGGTGCTGACCGGTCCCAACGCGGGACGCACCCTGACGCTGACCAAGGAGGTGACCTCCGTCGGACGTGCTGGCGTGCAGATGGCGCTGATCCGGCGCACCGCGGAAGGCTTTTTGATGCTGCCCGGCGACGGCAGCCTGCCGCCGCTATTGAATGGCGCTGCGGTTCAAGCGGAGGGCGCGCTGCTCGAGCCGGGCGACATCCTGGAGGTGGCGGGGGCGCGGATCGAGTACGGGGCAGTGCCGGATTTGCCGACGTAGGGCTGCCTTCGATCACGCCGTGAAGAATCCGGTTTCGGACAACGGCGGACGTACGCGATACAGACCCCTGGGATATCGTCGCCCCCGCGCAGGCGGGGGCCCAGTGTCTTACGAGAGATAGCGCATTCATGAACCAAAAATGCGCGCGCATCGCACCGAGCAGCGTCATGTTTGGATGCGGTCGCATTGGGCCAGTGCGGTGAGTTATCATGCCCTGACCTCTGCATTGAAGGAGCCCGACGATGGCTACGGTGACCGTGACACTCAGCCCCGAGGAGAAAGCGCTGCTTGATCAACTTGCCGGCGCTCGACAACGCGGCGAGGAGGAGTTGGCAGGGGAAGCGCTCCGGGAATACCTTCGGTTCGAAGCTGAGCAGATTCGCAAGATCGAGGAAGGGATTGCGGCCGCCAATCGCGGCGATTTCGCCGCGGAAGTTGAGATCGAGGCTTTCTTCGCCAGATACGCCGATTCGCGCTGATGCGGCTGCGCTGGACCCGGCTGGCGCTGGCGCAGTCAAGAGAGATCGTGGAGTATATCGAGCGAGAGAGCCCGCGCGCCGCGAGTCACGTGGTCAAAACCATCCGGGATCAGGTGATGACACTGATTGCGTATCCCGCGATCGGAAGAACGGGAACGGTCGAATCCAAGCACGGCTTCTGGCGGCTACTCGGTGGTGAGGAATTGTTTGTTCCTTTCGCCGAGTTTCCATGGTTTCGTGATGCGCCGATCGGCAAACTCACCGAAGTAGAGTTGCCATCCCCACAGCATCTTTATTGGCCAACGCTCGACATCGATCTTGCCGTCGCCTCTATTCGCCATCCCGAGGAATTTCCGCTTGTCTCGCGGGCGGGCGTCTGACCATCCCTCTCTCAAGTCGCTCATGCTCGGTAGTTGAGCTTCAATTGATTCTTCGGAGCGCCTTCGCTCCGGAAGCAGAGCGCGAACTAAACGGTGGAGTGATTTCCTACGCCCATACCGCGAGCATCGTTCGCGGCAAGACATCGGGACCATCCCGTGACACTGTCGCCCCCGCGAGATGCCATCAAGTGCGACAGTCGGGGAGCGCGGGGCCGAGCCTCGTTCGCGACAAGACGCTGGGTTCCCGCCTTCGCGGGAACGACGGAAGTTCTGCGGCCCGGCGTCACTCCTTGCGGCAGCGCGATCAATACCTCGGCGACCAGCGTATGACGCCCTGCGTCACTCGGGGTGCCGCAGGGCGTCGCACGCGCGTGCAACGGCGCCGAAGCGCCAAAGCGGAGCACTTGGCGATTTTGATTGAAAAGACTGATAGAACATAAAAAACTAGTGATAGTTCAAAGGCTTGTATCTGCTAGACGAACGGCCCTACCGACCGAAGTGGCTTGGCACAGCGGTTGCTCTAGCTGTCGGGCATCGCTGGGATCCGCAACCCGGATTTCCTAACCCACCCTCGGAGATAATAGTCATGAAGCGAGTACAACAAGGCTTTACGTTGATCGAACTGATGATCGTGGTTGCGATCATCGGCATTTTGGCCGCCATCGCGCTGCCGGCGTACAAGGACTACACCGTTCGTGCCAAGGTGTCCGAAGTGATTCTCGCGGCCTCTTCGGCGAAAAATGCCGTCGCCGAGTCGGCTCAGATCAACTCCGTGATGCCGGCGACACTGAGTGTGGCGGGCGAAGCGTCCAAGTATGTTGCAAGTGTGGC
>JBDUCE010000025.1:0-11743 GCA_040003635.1 Betaproteobacteria bacterium | reverse complement strand
GGCAAGGTCTGGGATCCCAAGGAGCTTGCCGCTCTCGGCGAGAAAATCTACGCCGCCAATTGCGTTGCATGTCACCAGGCTACGGGGCAGGGCGTTCCCGGCACGTTCCCGGCACTGGCCGGGTCGAAGATCGTCAATGGCGCGCCGGGGGACCAGATCCATATCGTGCTCGAGGGCAAGCCCGGCACCGCAATGCCGCCCTGGAAGGCGCTGTCGGACAGCGACATTGCCGCGGTGATCGATTACACCCGGTCGAGCTGGGGCAACAAGGGTGCACCCGTCCAACCCGCCGACGTCAAGGCCGGACGCGGCTGACGCCGGCCGCGCCTTCAAGAGAAGCCAGGAGAACGCGATGAGCAGCATCCCGCACGCCCCCGCCGCCGGCCATGACCATGGCCACGACGATCACGCGCATCATCCGACCGGGGTCATGCGCTGGATCACGACCACCAATCACAAGGACATCGGCACCCTGTACCTGTGGTTCTCCTTCACGATGTTCATGGTGGGCGGCATGATGGCGCTCACGATCCGCGCGGAGCTCTTTCAGCCGGGGCTGCAAATCGTCGAGCCCGAGTTCTTCAACTCGCTGACGACGATGCACGGGCTCATCATGATCTTCGGCGCGATCATGCCCGCCGCGGTGGGCTTCGCCAACTGGATGATCCCGATGATGATCGGGGCGCCGGACATGGCGTTCGCCCGGATGAACAACTGGAGTTTCTGGCTGCTGCCCCCCGCGGCAATCCTGCTTATCACGTCGTTCTTCATGCCGGGCGGCGCGCCGGGCTCGGGCTGGACGATGTACCCGCCGCTCTCGACCGAGCAGGGCATGGGCATGGATCTCACGATCTTCGCCGTCCACATCATGGGCGCGTCGTCGATCATGGGCTCTATCAACATCATCACCACGCTCCTCAATCTGCGGGCGCCGGGCATGACGTTGATGAAGATGCCGCTCTTCTGCTGGACCTGGCTCATCACCGCATACCTCCTGATCGCGGTGATGCCCGTCCTGGCGGGTGCGGTGACGATGCTGCTCACCGACCGGCATTTCGGCACCAGCTTCTTCAATGCCGCCGGCGGCGGTGATCCGGTCCTCTTCCAGCACGTGTTCTGGTTCTTCGGCCATCCCGAGGTGTACATCCTCATCCTGCCGGCCTTCGGCATCATTTCGCAGATCATCCCGGTGTTCTCGCGGAAGCCGCTGTTCGGTTACGCGTCGATGGTGTATGCGACGGCCGGCATCGCCATCCTGTCCTTCCTGGTCTGGGCCCACCACATGTTCACCACGGGGCTGCCCACGGCCGGCCTGCTCTTCTACATGTATGTCACGATGCTGATCGCGGTGCCGACCGGGGTGAAGGTGTTCAACTGGGTCGCGACGATGTGGAAAGGCTCGCTGACCTTCGAGACCCCGATGCTGTTCGCGATCGGCTTCCTGTTCCTGTTCACGCTGGGCGGATTTACGGGCCTCGTGCTGGCCATGATGCCCGTCGATGTGCAGTTGCAGGACACTTACTACGTCGTCGCGCACTTCCATTATGTGATGGTGGCCGGCAGCCTGTTCGCATTCTTCGGCGGCGTCTACTACTGGATTCCGAAATGGACCGGGACCATGTACAGCGAGACGCTGGGCGAGATTCACTTCTGGATGTCGTTCATCTTTTTCAACATCACCTTCTTCCCGATGCACTTTTTGGGCCTCGCCGGAATGCCGCGGCGGATTCCGGACTACGCCCAGCAGTTTGCCGACTGGAACATGGTCGCCTCGATCGGTGCCTTTGGCTTTGGTCTGTCGCAACTCGTCTTCCTGTACGCAGTGATCAAGTGCATTCGCGGCGACGGCGCCAAGGCCCCGGCAAAGCCATGGGAGGGCGCCCATACGCTGGAATGGACACTGCCCTCACCCCCGCCGTATCACACCTTCGAGACGCCCCCCGAAGTCAGGTAAGCGAACGCCTTGCAGCGCCGACGCGAGGCCGCATTCAATGGATAACCGAGGCAACGAAGCATCGCGCGGCAGGAACCTGCGCACCGCCGCCATCCTGGCCGGAATCGCCGTGGTGTTCTTCGTGGGCGTCTTTGCCGCACGCATTTTCGGCGCCGGGGGTGGAGGCTTGGTGGTGCTCGGATTCGCCGTGGTGATCTTCCTGGTGATCGCGATCGGGCGCAACCTGCGGAGCAAGGAATGAGCGCCGCCGGGCCGCTCCCAAGGCGCTCGCTCCCCCGCGGGGGGACGGCGCGCAGCGCCAAGGGGGTCCAACAATGAGCGCGGCAACCCGGCAGGCGGACAATCGCACCCTGCTGATGAAGCTCGGGGTCGTCGTGCTCGCGATGTTCGGCTTCGGCTTCGCGCTGGTGCCCTTTTACGAAAAAATCTGCGCCGTGACGGGACTGCGCGACATCGATCGTGCCGACGAAGTGCGCAGCACCCAGGTCGACTATGGACGTACGCTGCGGGTCGAGTTCGACGCCAATGTGCGCAATCTCCCGTGGCAGTTCCGTCCGCTGGAAACGCTGCACGACGTACATCCGGGCGAAGTTACGCAGGTGACCTACGAGATCGCCAACACGACCAACCGGCGCATTACGGGCCAGGCCGTGCCAAGCTACGGCCCGCAGGAGGCCGCGCAGTATTTCCGCAAGCTGGAATGCTTCTGCTTCACGAGGCAGGTCCTGGAGCCCGGCGAGCGGCGGCAGATGCCGGTGGTGTTCGTCATCGATCCGGCGGTGCCGAAGAACATCCGAACCATCACGCTTTCCTATACCTTTTTCGAAGTCGAAAGCGGCAAGGGCGGGTAGCTTTGAGGCCGCCGTCGCCTGCGCGCGTCGTGCGCGCGCCATCAAATATGCGCAACCGCACCGAGGAGTGAATCGATGACCGCAGTCCACGACGGCGCCAAGCCGTACTACTTCATCCCGCAGCCGTCGCACTGGCCGATCATGGGCTCGGTCGCGCTGCTCCTGATGGCGCTTGGAGGGGCCTTCTGGCTGAACCGGATCGCGAGCGGCCCATGGGTTCTGGCGGCCGGGTTTGCGGTGCTGGTGGTGATGCTCTTCGGCTGGTTCGGGGCGGTGATCGGCGAATCCGAGCGTCGGCTCTACAACAAGAAGGTCGACCTGTCCTTCCGCTGGAGCATGAGCTGGTTCATCTTCTCGGAGGTGATGTTCTTCTCGGCGTTCTTCGGCGCGCTGTACTACGTCCGCAATTTATCGGTGCCCGATCTGGGCGGACTCACGTCACAGCAGTACGTCTGGCCGGACTTCGTGGCGGGATGGCCCTCCGTCGGGCCGTATATCCGGGAGCAGTTCACGCCCATGGCGGCGTGGGGCATCCCGGCGCTCAATACCCTGATCCTGCTCACCTCGGGCGTGACCCTTACCATCGCCCACCATGCCCTCAAGGCCGGCAATCGAACGGCCCTCAAGGTCTGGCTTTTCCTCACCATCGTGCTCGGCTTTACGTTCCTGGGCTTCCAGGCCTACGAGTACACACACGCCTGGAGCGAGCTCAACCTGAAGCTCTCGACGGGCGTTTATGGATCGACCTTCTACATGCTGACCGGCTTCCACGGCGCGCACGTGACCATCGGCGCCATCATGCTGTCGGTGATGCTGGGACGCGCCCTCAAAGGGCACTTCGATGCCGAGCATCATTTCGGCTTCGAGGCGGCCGCCTGGTACTGGCACTTTGTCGACGTGGTCTGGCTGCTGCTCTTCGTTTTGGTCTACTGGCTGTAGTCCGCGACGACGGCTCTTTCGGCGCCGGCGAAGACGGCCGGCGCAGCGACGCCGCACGCTCGGGCGCGACCTTGGGTTCGAAGCCGGCCATGCAACGACCACGCCACGCTACGGTCGAAACCGGGTTGGTTACCGGATGCCGTGGGCGCCGATCCAGCCCAGGCGGTACGAGATCATGAGGAAGGCGAAGAGCCCGACGGAGAGGCCTACCCGCAAGGCAAGCGCAGTAATCATGCGGTTGCCTTTCCCCTTGTCGCGATACAGAAACACCAGCGCCGAAAACAGGCTGACGATGATGGCGATGAGGACGAGAATGACGACGATTTTCATGCGGGGCCTGTTCCGGGATTCCTTGTTCCGGGGTTCGTTGCGGCCAGTATAAACGCAAGACTCATGGCGATCTCCTCGGGTTCCCTCCATTGCGCGTTGCCGCCCGTTGGCGTCGCACCGATGCGCTCCCGCGCGATGCGTATGGTGCCGACCGTGGCGACGATCCTCGTCATCGCGCTTTGCGTCGCCGCAGGCCGCTGGCAGGAGTCGCGGATGCACGCGAAAGAACTGCTGCGTGCGCAGTTCGATGCGGCGGCGACTGCTCCCGCCCTGCGAATAGCTGATCTGCCCGCGACGGGTGCCGACTGGGCGCCGCTGCGATACCGCCCCGTGGCCCTGGAAGGCGAGTTCGATGCAAGCCATCAGATCCTGCTCGACAACAAGGTGCATGCCGCACGAGCGGGCTATGACGCCATCGCGCCATTCAGGCTCGCCGATGGACGCCTGCTTCTCGTCGACCGCGGCTGGTTACCCCAGGGCCTGTCCCGCGCGGACGTTCCGGTCGCCGTGCCGCCCAAGGGCAACGTCACCCTGCGTGGACGCATCAACCTGCCGCCCAAGGGTTATGTCGAATTGAAGTCCGAGTCGAGCCCCGGAACGGTGTGGCAGCACCTCGATCTCACGCGATTTGCGGCTGCGAGCGGCCTGCAATTCGAGCCGGTCCTCGTTGAGCAGATCGCGCCGGCCGCTCCGGGTGACGACCTGATCCGCGAACGGCGCGCCCCGGACTTCGGCATCGATACCCATCGCATCTACAGGGTGCAGTGGTTCATCTTTGCCGGACTCGCAGCCATCTATTGGCTGGTCACGCATTGGCCCCGCCGGGTCCGCGCCGCGACCGGGAGGCTCGATGGCTAAGGTCGTCACCGCGGCACCGCCCGTCGCTTCGGTCGACACCCGACGGGGGCGGCGCACGCTCTTCCTGATTGCAGCGGTGGCATTCGCGCCCATTATCGGCGCGGCCCTCACGTATTATTTTTTCCCGCGGGCGGCGCAAACCAATTACGGCAAGCTCCTGGCGGTGGGACCGGCGCCGGAGGTCACGGGCACCACCCTCGACGGCAAGCCGTTTGCCCTGTCGCGCCTCCAGGGACGATGGATTTTGATTCACGCCGGAAGCGGCAATTGCACAGCGGCTTGCGCGCGCGAGCTTTACGCCACGCGCCAGGCGCGCACCATCCAGGGTCGCGAGCAGGACCGCGTGGTGCGGACCTGGCTCATCACCGATGAGGCCACACCCGATCCGCGGATCCTGCAGCAACATCCGGGGATGGTGGTCGCGCGGGTTTCGCCGGCTGCACTCACGGCGTTGCCGGCCGGGAGCGCCGGGATCTATCTCGTGGATCCCCTCGGCAACCTGGTGCTGCAGTACCCCGAGGACCCCGATATCAAAGCGCTCGGCAGCGACCTGGGGCGGCTGCTGCGCGCCTCCTCGATCGGCTAAGGCGCGCCTGCGGTCGAAATGTTAAAGTGATCGACTTTCTTGGCGCCATGCATCGTGCCATCCGATGCCTCGGTTCGCGCCCCTGATGCGAGTGCATCACTTCCAGTCCATGACCACGCTGACATTCACCGAAGACCGCTTTCGCCAGTTCCTTGCGCTCACCAAGCCGCGGGTGGTTTCCCTCATCGTATTTACCGCGGTCATCGGCATGTTCCTGGCGAGCCCGAACCTGCCGCCGTTGTCCGCGTTGATATTCGGCACGCTCGGCATCGCGCTGGTGGCCGGCGCCGCCGCCGCCGTCAACTGCCTCGTGGAGCAGAAGATCGATGCGCTGATGGCGCGCACGCGCACCCGCCCGCTGCCGCGCGGCGAGGTGAGCTCGATGCAAACGCTGGTCTTCGCCGGCATCGTCGGCGGATTCGGCCTGCTCGTCCTGTACCGATTCGTGAATCCACTGACCATGTGGCTGACCCTCGCGACCTTTGTCGGCTACGCGATCGTCTACACCCTGTTGTTGAAGCCGGCCACGCCGCAGAACATCGTGATCGGCGGGGCCTCGGGTGCCATGCCTCCGGTACTGGGATGGGCGGCAGTGACGGGCAGTGTGAGCGCCGAAGCGCTGTTGCTGTTCCTGATCATCTTCGCCTGGACGCCGCCCCACTTCTGGTCGCTCGCCCTCTACCGGGCGAAGGACTACGCCCGCGCGGGGCTGCCGATGCTGCCGGTCACGCACGGCTCACGATACACGCGGCTCATGATCGTGCTCTATACCCTGATCCTGATCGCGGTGACGATGCTGCCCTTCGCCATCGGCATGAGCGGAATGCTCTATCTGCTGGCCGCGTTGGGGCTCGGATCGGTCTTCCTGGGTTACGCGATCGGGCTCTACCGCCGCTACAGCGATCCGCTGGCGCGCGCCACGTTCAAGTATTCGATTGGCTACCTCGCCGCGCTTTTTTCGGCCCTGCTCGTTGATCATTACTGGCATTGAGCCGCGATCAACGGGTCCGGCCGACGACCAGCTATCCGCGCAACCTTCCCCATGCGGCGGCTGAGCGGACATGTTCGAACCCTGGCCTGGATCACGGGCCTTCTGCTGGCGGCGATGCTCGCCGGTTGCGGGCAGGACGCTGCCCGCTTTCGCGGCTCCGACATCAGCGGTGCTTCATTCGGGCACGACTTCGACCTGACGGACCACAACGGACAACGGCGGACGCTCGCCGATTTCCACGGCAAGGTGGTGGTCCTCTTCTTTGGTTACACCCACTGTCCCGACGTCTGTCCCACCACCCTCGCCGGGCTCGCGCAAGCGATGAAGGAACTGGGCGACGACGCGCAGCGCGTGCAGGTGCTGTTCGCCACCGTCGACCCGGAGCGCGATTCAGCGGATCTTCTGGCCCTCTACGTACCCGCATTCAACCCGGCATTCCTGGGTCTTCGCGGCGACCCGGACGCGACCGCGCGCGTCACCCGGGATTTCAAGGTCCTCGCCCAGAAGCAGCCGGGCGGGGCACCGGGGAGCTATACCGTCGACCATTCGGCGGGCACCTTCATCTTCGATCCGCAAGGACGATTGCGCCTTTATGTCGCTTACGGGCAGGACCCCGCGGTGTTCACGCACGACATTCGTGCGCTGCTCGACGCAGGCTGACCGCGCGCCGACGCTTCGATGAGCCCGGCAATGACGCTGGCTTCGGCGTTCGCGCAGGCCTTCGCCGACGATGCGGCCGGCCGCGAGGCCGAGGCCCTCGCGGCTTACCAGCGCATTCTGGCCGCCGCGCCGAATCACCCCGGGGCATTGCTCAAGATCGCCGAGAGCGAGATCCGGCGCGGCGAGTGGGGAAGCGCGCGGCTGCGACTGGTGGCTGCGCTCGACGCCGGTCGGCGCATGCAGCTACCTTTGGCAGATGTCTGGGTTGCCCTGGGGCGGCTCGATCGTCTCCAAGGGAACGAAACGGCCGCGGGCGCGGCCTTCGGTCACGCCCTCGCCGACTCACCCACGCACCCGTGGGCATTGCTGGAGTCGGGAGCGACCGCCCATCGTGCAGGCGAATTCGATGTGGCGGAAAAACACTGCCGCGCGGCCGCGGCGCACGACCCCGAGCTGGGTGCGGCGTGGTTGCAACTCGCGTGGGCGCTCGAGCAGCAGGGCCGTTTCAGCGCTGCGCGCGAAGCGACTGCCGCCGCGATGGCTGCGCGCAAGACGAGTGCCGCGGCGTGGGAGAACGCCGTACGGCTGGCGCTGGCGGCCCATGATCTCGTCGGCGCCGGCGCACTCTCCAGGGACGGGCTCGATCGCTATCCTCATTCGCCAGGCGTCCTGCACCAGCACGGCATCCTGCTGAAGACGGCGGGGATGCGCGGGGCCGCCTGCGCGGTGCTGGAACGCGCCGTCGCCTTGGCGCCGGCGGACGCAGGCCTCAAGCTGTCGCTCGGCGGCGCGCTGCTCGACGCCCATCGCGCGGGCGAGGCGAAGGTGCAGTTGGAGAAGGCGATCGAGCTCGGGGTGCAAAGCGGCGAAGTCTGGGACAACCTGGGCATTGCCTTGCGCACCCTGGGCGACGACGAGGCGGCAGTGGGTGCATTCCAGAACGCGGTGGCAGCATCACCGCGCCTCGTGCCAGCGCTCGCCAATCTGCTGCAGGCGAGGCAACAGGCCTGCGCGTGGGAGGGCATTGAAGCACTTGAACAGCAGCTCGTCGCGACGCTCGATGATCCCGCGAGTGATCCGCGCTGGCCGCCGTTCGTCGCGCTGGGGATGAACGTGACATCCGCCCAGCAACTCGTCGTCGCAAGGCGCTGGGCCAAGGCAATGCTGCCGGTGCCGGCGGCGCCCCCCGTGGTGCCGGCGCGTGCCGGCCGGCTCCGGATCGGCTTTCTCTCCAGCGATTTTCGCGAACATCCCACCGGCCGATTGATGGCGGGGCTCTTTGAAGCCCGGGATCGCAATGCGTTCGAATTATTTGCCTACAGCTACGGCACCGACGATGGCAGCAGCTTGCGCCAGCGCATCCGCGCCGCGTTCGACACCTGGCGCGACGTGGATGCCATGGCCGACGCTGATGTCGCGCGGCAGATGCGTGAAGATGCCATCGACGTGCTGATCGACCGCAAGGGATTCACCCGCGGCAGCCGGCTTGCGATCCTCGCCCATCGAGGGGCGCCCGTGCAACTGCACTACATGAGCTTTCCGGGCACGCTCGGCTTCGACGCCATCGACGGCATCATCGCCGACGACGAAGTGATACCGCCGGGGGAGGAGGCATTCTTCCATGAGCGCGTGTGGCGAATGCCCCGCTGTTATTTCGTGAACGACGCGTGGCGTACGCTGCCCGCGACGGATGTGCGCAGCCACCATGGTCTCGCGGAGGATGCACTGGTGCTCGCCTGCTTCAATCAACCCTACAAGCTCACTCCGCCGGTGTTTGCGATCTGGATGGATGCGCTGCGCGCCGCGCCATCGGCGATCCTGTGGTTGCTGGCCGCCAGTGCGGTGCAACAGCGCAACCTGCACGCCGAGGCGATGCGCGCCGGCATCGATCCGCAGCGCATCGTGTTTGCCCCCGCCCTGCCGCAGCCGGCCCACATGGCGCGCGTGGGTTGCGCCGATCTCACCCTCGACACTTTGCCGGTGGGCCAGCACACCACGGCCTGCGATGCGCTCTGGATGGGCGTGCCCATGCTGACTTGCCGCGGGGCCACGTTCGCCGGCCGCGTGGGGGCGAGCCTCCTGCGCGCAGTGGAGCTTCCGGAGTTGATCACGGACTCGCTGCGGGCCTATCGGGAACGATTGCTCGCGCTGGTCGCGGCACCCGCGGCGCTCAATGATTATCGCCGGCACCTGACCCGCGAGCGGCATCGGCTGCCGCTGTTCGACACCCGTGGATTCGCACGCGATTGGGAGGCGCTGCTGGTGCGCGCCCATGACGCGACGATTGCCGGACGAGCAGCCTCCGTATGATTAGCCGCGTTCGATGAGCTCGATCTTGTAGCCGTCCGGGTCGGTTACGAACGCGATGACCGTGGTGCCCCCTTTCACCGCACCGGCCTCGCGGCTCACCGTGCCTCCCTTGGCCCGGACGGCTGCGCAAGCCGCCGCCGCATTGGCGACTTCGACGGCGATGTGGCCGAAGCCGGCGCCAGGATCGTAGTGGTCCACCCCGTAGTTGTACGTGAGCTCGAGCACGGCACCTTCGTTTTCGTCGCCGTAGCCAACGAAGGCCAAGGTGTACTTCTGATCAGGACGATCGGTCTTGCGCAGAAGACGCATGCCGAGCACGTCGGTGTAAAAGCGGGTCGAGCGCTCGAGGTCGCCCACTCGCAACATGGTGTGCAGGATACGCATCAAAACTCGACCATCTCGAAATCCTCCTTGCGGGCGCCGCACTCCGGGCAGGTCCAGTTCGGCGGAACATCTTCCCACTTCGTTCCCGCTGCAATCCCTTCGTCGGGTGCGCCGATCGACTCGTCGTAAATCCAGCCGCAGATCAGGCACATGTACTTTTTCATCGGGGGGGTGGGGCCGTTGGAGTAAAATTGAATTCTAGCAAGCCCGCAGGCGCCTCCCGGCCAACCTCATGCGGACTGCGTGCGCTTCCTCGTATTCATGCGCGATCCCGATCCCGATTTTCCTCCCATCGTCCTGACGTTCGCCGCCTCCGATCCGTCGGGCGGCGCCGGGCTGCAGGCCGATGTGCTGACCCTTGCCAGCATGGGATGCCACCCGCTTTCGGTGCTGACTGCCATTACCGTGCAGGACACCATGGGTGTGGAGGGCGTTCAGGCCCTCGACGCGGAATGGGTGTCCGACCAGGCACGCTGCCTGCTGGAAGACATGCCGGTCGACGCGTTCAAAATCGGGGTGCTCGGCAGTGTCGAGAACATTGCCGCGATCGCCGAGATTCTCGCGGACTATCCCGACGTGCCGTTGATTCTCGATCCGGTTCTGGCGTCGGGCCGCGGTGACGAGCTTGCGAGCGACGAGATGACTCACGCACTGCGCGAACTGTTGCTGCCGCAGACCACCGTGCTGACGCCCAACAGCATGGAAGCGCGCCGCCTCGCCGAGGGCGAGGACGACGAAGAGCCGACGCTCATCGTGTGCGCGGAGCGCTTGCTGGCGATGGGCGCGGAATTCGTGCTGGTGACGGGCACGCACGAGCAAACGCCCGACGTGGTGAACACCCTATACGGGCGCGGGGGCATCGTGCGCACCGATGCATGGCCGCGGCTGCCGGGCAACTACCATGGGTCGGGTTGCACGCTGGCGGCCGCGATTGCCGCAACGCTCGCCAACGGACTCGACGTTCCGGAAGCCGTCCGCGAAGCCCAGGAGTACACCTGGAATGCCCTCAAGAAAGCGTACCGCCCGGGCATGGGGCAATTCCTTCCCGACCGTCTGTTCTGGGCCCGCGAGGTCGCCGATACCCCGGGCGAAGCCGTCGATGTCGCGCGCAGCCCCGATGCCCGCAGCAATCATTGACGAACGCTTTGCGATCCACCGTGCCCGTGCCCGGCGCATGACGGGACTGTACGCGCTCACGCCTGATTTCGCCGACACTGCGGCCCTGACCGCCGCGGTCGAGGCGGCGCTCAAGGGCGGTGCTTCGGCCATCCAGTATCGCAACAAGACGGCCACGCCCGATTTGCGCCGCACCCAGGCGCGAGCGCTCGCACGCATCGTAGCGGCGCGCGGCGGTCTTTTCATTGTCAACGACGATCCCGCCCTCGCGGCCGAGGTCGATGCCGACGGCGTGCACATCGGCAGCGAGGACGGTGCCATCGATGCCGCGCGGCAAACAGTGGGCCTGGATCGCATTGTCGGAGTGTCGTGCTACGACGATTGCGCCAGGGCGGGTGCGGCGGCGGCCGCCGGCGCCGATTATCTCGCCTTCGGAAGCTTCTTCGCATCCACCGTCAAGCCGGACGCACGCCGGGCCGAATTGAGCTTGCTGCAGGCCGCGCGAGGGCTTGGGCTGCCGTTGGTCGCCATCGGCGGCATCACCGCCGCGAATGCGCGCGTGCTCCATCAAGCGGGGGCGGATGCGGTGGCGGTGATTTCCGCGGTGTTCGATGCGCGCGATCCCGACGCCATCGAGGCTGCTGCGCGAAGCATCGCCGCGATCTTTCCCCGCCGCTCGTCCTCGCGGGTCGAGCACGCATGAGCCCTCCGCCCGGCCGCCCGAAGGAGGGCTCGCTCCCGCTTGGCGGGACAGCGCGAAGCGC
>JBDUCE010000362.1:0-3479 GCA_040003635.1 Betaproteobacteria bacterium | reverse complement strand
TACTACACCAACGGCGCCGACGCGGCGCGTGCCTGCTACATCCTGAACGCTCTATGCGGTGAGGTCGACAAGCCGGGGAACCTGAATCTCAAGGATTGGGCGCCGCTCGCGGCTCCGGTGGTTATTCCCGAAGAGGCGAAGACAAAGCCGACCAAACCCCCTCTTCACCTCGCGATGGGATATCCCCTGGCGCCGGACCTGCCGAACTCGCGGCTGCCGGAGGCGGTGATCAATGGCAATCCCTATCCGGTCAAGGGCTTGTTCGTACAGTCGACGAATCCGGTCATGAGCGACCCGAATCGCGACCGCGTCCAGGAAATGTTTCGCCACCTCGAGCTCGGCGTCGCAATCGAATTGTTCATGAGCGAGACCGCCCTGGAATGCGACATCGTCCTGCCGGAGACTTCGTTCTACGAACATGCGGAAATTCGCAACGGCATGTGGTTGGGGCCGGAGGTCGTCCTGTGTCAGCCCGCTGTACCGCCCGTGGGCGAATCAAAGCCCCTTTACGACATCGTCAAGGGGATCGCCACCAAGATGGGTTGGGGCAAGTATTTCCCCTACGAAAAGTGGGAGGATTGGGGCGAGCTGGTGATGAAGGACATCCCGATGTCCCTCGACGAGCTCAAGCAAAAGGGTTTTTGGGCAGGCCCCGTTCGCTACAACCGGGTCCCCGACGGCCTGGCAACGCCTACCGGCAAGGTCGAGATTCGGTCGGAGGCCTACGCTGCTGCCGGTTTCGATCCGTATCCGGTGTTCACCGAACGAACGGTGAAGCCGGACCACGATTATCCATTGCAGTTGACGCACTCGAAGCTAAGCATGCATTGCAATGTCTTGACCCAAAACAATCCCTACCTGATGGAGATTTGCGGCGAGAACTGGATGGAGATAAATCGCATCGACGCGGTGAAATACGGCATCGTCGACGATTCCTATGCGATCGTGGAATCACCCAAGGATCACATTCGCATCAAAGCCAAAGTGGTGGAAGGATTGGTGCCCGGGTGCATCAGCATCCGCCACGGCCACGGCTTCGGACACTGGGCGATGGGCTCGATCGCGAAGGGCAAGGGCGCCCACTCCAACAACCTGATGGATACTCATACCAGTCCCATCACAGGTGCCAATTGCTACAACGAGTGCAAGGTCCGGGTGCGCCCCGCCGCCGCCTAGTCACATCGGCGCCGGCATGGATCGCGCAATGTCCGAATGACAGGAGAACAACGTGCAGCACGGCTTCTATTTCGATCACCAGCGTTGCGTGAAATGTCATGCGTGCGAAATCGCATGCAAGACCTGGAACGAAGTCGAAATCGGCCCCCGGTGGAGAGAGGTCGTCAAGATCGAGTCCGGATCCTATCCGGACGTCACGGCCATGAACGTTTCCATGGCCTGCATGCACTGCGGGGACGCACCGTGCAAATCCGCCTGTCCGGTGTCGGCCATCAGCAAGAGTGCGGAAAATGGCATCGTCACCGTCGATCCTAACAAATGCATCGGCTGCGGATTCTGCGCTTGGGCCTGTCCGTTCAACGCCCCCCAGCTGACTGCGGGGACCGGCAAGATGGAGAAGTGCAACTTTTGCCAGACACCGGGCAAGGAGCGCCCGCTCGACATGCCGCGTGCCTGCGAAGAAATATGTCCTACCGGCGCCATACGTTCGGGGCCGATGAACCTTCTGGCTACGCTGGGCCGCGAAAGCGCCGCTGCGCGGCTGGGAAAAGGTGGCGTGCAGGGGCTTCCGGGGTTGATTCTAGATGCGGAGCGGCAGTTCGGTGTGATGGGGTCCTGAGCGAGCCGTATTGCGGGACACGCCGACCGGCCGGTCCCAGTATTCCACTGACCTGCGCGGATTTTTCGTCCAATCGTAACTCGAGGCAATGGCTCGCGCCCAACCGACGAGCTGTTTCCGCCGTTCGTGCCCACACTTGTTCCGCAGCGCGCCCCAGCGCTTCTACCGAGCTTTCCCAAAGTAAGTGAGAAGACTCAATCGTCATCCCCGCGAACGCAGGGATCCATTTTCGCCCGTAACCAATGGATCCCTGCTTGCGCGGGAATGACGGAGCAGTTGTCATGCAGATTCGAATGGGTGGATCGTCTTCAGGTTGCCGGAGGCGAGTGTGGGAGAACGCGACCGGTTTCAAGCAGCGTCTTGAGATTCGAAAGAACCTTCGGCCAGCCGCCGGATATGCCCGCGAGCATCTGGGGATCGCGCTCGAGGTCTTCATGAGTGACCGTCAAACGAACGAGCCCGTCGCCATGCGGCTCGATATCGATTGCCACACGCGAATGTTTCGAAGCGTCCCCGGCCTCGTTCGGCCTGGCCCATGTGAAAACCAGGCGGCGTGGAGGATTGCTCTCGACGACCTTGCCGACAATGTCGACCGTGCGCGCATCATCCAGGCGTTGGTGCTCCCATTGCGAACCGGGCCTCCAATCCGACACGTTCACCCGTGCACAGTCCGCATTCGGACCAACCCAGTACTGGCGCATCACGTCGGTGTCGACGAACGCCTGCCACACCTTCTCCGGCGTCGTCGCGATGTAGGTTACGTACACGAAGCTAGGTTTTGTCATCGTCATCTCCTTCCAGTTTTTTCTTGAGGTCACGCAACGCACCGAGGCGGCTGCGCTCGAATTTTCCGATCCAGCGCTCGTAGATCTCGTGCAACGGCACAGGATTCAGGTAGTGGAGCTTTTCCCGGCCTTGCCAAACAACGGCGACGAGGTTAGCTTCCTCGAGCAGTTGCAAGTGCTGTGTCACGGCTTGGCGCGTCATGTCCATGTGCTCACAGAGTGCCGTGAGCGTCTGGCCGTTCTCGCGGTGCAACTGGTCAAGAAGACGCCGGCGGCCCGGGTCAGCCAGTGCTTTGAATACCTTGTCGATGTGCAATAACCTGGTAGGCAAAGGAGGTTCACCATTAGGATCTCGCGCGGCTGACCAAGGATGCTGGACCATCCGCCGAGGACGATTATCCGCGCTCGCCGGTAGTGTCGCGTCGAAAATCAACCCCGCGAGCGCGAGACCTTCGTCGGTAGTGCTTCAGTCCGGCCCGTCGCCGCTGATATGGGTGTCGTTCGGGTTGGGGGTACCTTTCCCGGTTTCCAGGAGCGACTTCAAGCTCACCAGATACGTCGCCCACTTGGTGCTGCAATGGTGCATGAACTCCACCGGCTCCTTCCAGCCCTGGTGTTTGAAGAGGACGATGGCATGGTCGCCTCCTTGCTTGAGATCAAAACTTACCTTGGTGCCGATCCATTCTGCGGGCCCATCGACTACTTGCCATAGCACACGCTTGGCAGGATGGAGCTCGAGGACTTTCATGTCGAACCCACCGATTTCGACACCACCGGCGCTAAAGCGGAAATTGAGCACTCCGCCGACCTTACCTTCCCCCTGCGTGTTGTTCGTCCACCAGGCGGCAAGGCCTTCACGCGTGGTCAATGCTTTATAGACTTCATCCAGGGACGATTTG
>JBDUCE010000361.1:0-3496 GCA_040003635.1 Betaproteobacteria bacterium | reverse complement strand
TCGAGGCGGGGACCACCGACGTCAGCGTGACGGTGAGCGGCGATGCGATCCTGGGCCCGGTTGCGATTCCAACCCGCTAGCTTAGAAGGCCACAACTCGCCCTTCCCGGCTCGGCTGCCGGACGGATCGTGATGGGGTGGATTTCGACTCGGTACGGGACTTCAATACCGGAAACACTTTCACTGGCATCGCGAACGGCTGCGCCATGGCGCGCCGGAAGGACAGGACCGCGCCAGTGTGTCCTTTGCCGCCGCACGTTTGCTTACGAGGTATCTTGGTCTCTCGTTTGCGCCGGTGCCCGGGCATCGGACGGGCCGCTACTCGCGCTCGCGCAGCCTGAATTGCCGCGCCGCTTCCTCGAGCCGGGCAGCATCGATCTCGCGCATCACGCCCTCGAGGTCGACCGTCGTCTCGACCTGCTCGAAATGGCCGCTGAGCTCGACCTCGGGATGCAGAGCCCCCGACTCGTAGAGCGCCCAGATTTCCTTGCCATAGTCGGTGGCGAGAAGCTCGGGTGCGAATCGCCCGAAGAAGCGCCGCAGGTTGTCGACATCGCGCACCAGCATGCGCGGCGCGTGGTTGTTGCCCGCCGCGTCCACCGCCTGCGGCAGATCGATGATCACCGGGCCGTCGGCGCCGAGGAGAATGTTGAATTCGCTTAGGTCGCCGTGGACGATGCCCGCGCTCAGCATGCGCACGACTTCGCGGATGAGACTGTGATGCAGCGCAATTGCGATTTCCTCCGTCAACTCGACGTCATTCAGCCGCGGCGCCGCATTGCCCTCGTCATCGGTGACGAGCTCCATCAACAACACGCCAGCGTGAAAATTGTAGGGCCGCGGAACGCGCACGCCGGCTGCAGCGAGACGAAACAACGCATTTACTTCCGCGCTCTGCCATGCTTTCTCCTGCGACTCGCGGCCGAAGCGCGTTCCCTTGGCGATCGCGCGCGCCTGGCGGGAGTTCTTGGTCTTGCGGTTTTCCGTATAGTCGACCGCCTGGCGAAAACTGCGCTTGTCGGCGTCCTTGTACACCTTGGCGCATCGCGCATCGAGACCGCATCGCACCACGAACACCATCGCTTCCTTGCCGCTCATGAGCTGTCGCACGACCGAGTCGATCAGGCCATCGTCAATCAGCGGCTGCAGGCGCTTCGGTGTCTTCATGACCCAATATACGCGAAGGTGCGCGCGCATTCCCCGGCAACGCGCGCGAACCGCACCACCGCTACTTCGGGCCGATCATCTGCTCCGGCCTGACCCACTCGTCGAATTGCTCTTCGGTGAGATGCCCCAGCGCCAACGCGGCGGCCTTGAGCGTGGTCCCCTCGCGATGGGCTTTCTTGGCGATGGCAGCCGACTTGTCGTAGCCGATGTGCGGGTTGAGCGCGGTGACCAGCATCAGCGAGCGCTCGAGCAGCTCTGCGATACGCTCTCGGTTCGGCTCGATGCCGCGCACGCAGTGCTCGTCGAAGCTCCTGATTCCGTCGGCAAGCAAGCGGATGCTCTGCAGCACGTTGTGAATGATCAGCGGTCGGTAAACGTTGAGCTCGAAGTTGCCGGCCGCGCCGCCGATCCCCACCGCCACGTCGTTGCCCATCACCTGCGCGCAAAGCATGGTCATGGCTTCGCATTGAGTGGGGTTGACCTTGCCGGGCATGATCGAGCTTCCGGGCTCGTTCTCCGGAATCGCGATCTCGCCCAGGCCCGAGCGGGGCCCGCTTGCCATCCACCGCACGTCGTTGGCTATCTTGGTCAGCGACGCCGCCAGTGCTTTCAGCGCGCCGTGCAGATTGACCAGCCCGTCGGCAGCCGCCATCGATTCGAACTTATTCGGCGCGGTGACGAATGGAAGGCCGGTGATTCCGGCAATGATCGCCGCGACACGCTCGCCGAATTGCGGGTGGGTGTTGAGACCGGTGCCGACGGCCGTTCCGCCGAGGGCCAGCTCGAACACGTGCGGCAGCGCCGCCGCGATGTGCGCCCGCGCGTGCGCGAGCTGGGCGGCGTAGCCCGAAAATTCCTGGCCCAGTGTCAGCGGCGTCGCGTCCTGAAGATGGGTGCGGCCGATCTTGACGATGTCGCCAAAGTCTTTCGCTTTGGCGGACAGCGTGGTCCACAGGGCGTCGAGCGCCGGCATGAGATCGCCGCTCACGGTTTCCGCGACGGCGATGTTCATCGCCGTCGGAAAGACGTCGTTCGACGATTGCCCGCGGTTGACGTCGTCGTTGGGATGAACGAGGCGCGATTCACCGCGCTTGCCACCCATGATTTCCGAGGCGCGGTTGCCGAGCACCTCGTTGACGTTCATGTTCGTCTGCGTGCCCGAGCCGGTTTGCCACACCGAAAGCGGAAACTCGCCGTCGTGCTCGTCCGCCAGCGCTTCGTCTGCGGCGGCGACAATTGCTTTCGCGGTCGCCGGCGGCAGGTCGCCGAGCTCTACGTTGATCTGCGCTGCCGCGCGCTTGACGATCAGGAGCGCGCGGATAAGCGCGGGCGGCATCTTTTCGGTCGAGATGCGGAAATACTGCAACGAGCGTTGCGTCTGCGCACCCCAAAGGTGATCGTCCGCGACTTCGATGGGGCCGAAGGTATCTATTTCGATGCGAGTGGATCGTGCCGTCATGTCCAATCTCCGCAATCATCAACAAAACGGGCGGGCCCCGCCTCGTCGATCATTCTAGCGGAACGTGAACTCAGCGCATCGCGGGAATAGCCCTCGCAGTGACCAAGCGACGATTGCCGGACAAGCCGCTATCGGCGCTTTCCGGCACGTGACGCAAAGGAAAAAGGGCGCCCGCAGGCGCCCTCCCCAATGGTGCCGTGCGAATACGATCACGCTGCCGGCGTTTGCTCCGGTGGCGCCGCCGCAGGCGCTGCTGGCGGCGGTACGGAAGGTGGGGCGGCATCTTCCGCGGCCGCCTTCATCGACAGGCGCAGTCTTCCCTTGTCGTCGGCTTCGAGCACCTTGACCTTTACCACTTGTCCTTCCTTGACGTAGTCGGACACTTGATTGACACGCTCCTTGGCAATCTGCGAAATGTGCAGCAGCCCGTCCTTGCCCGGGAGCACTTGAACGATGGCGCCGAAGTCGAGCAGGCGCAGCACGGTGCCTTCGTAAATGCGGCCGACCTCGACATCGGCGGTGATGTCCTCGATGCGCTTCTTGGCTGCGTTGCAGGCGTCGGCGTTGACCGAAGCAATGGTCACCATGCCGTCGTCCTGGATGTCGATGGTGGTACCGGTTTCTTCGGTCAGCGCGCGGATGACCGCGCCGCCCTTGCCGATCACGTCGCGGATCTTCTCCGGATTGATCTTGAACGTCATCATGCGCGGCGCGTGCTGCGAAATCTCGGTGCGAGCGTGCGGCATCGCCTGCTGCATATGCTGCAGGATGTGCATGCGGCCTTCGCGCGCCTGCGACAGGGCAACCGCCATGATCTCCTTGGTGATGCCCTGAATCTTGATGTCCATCTGCAGTGCGGTGACGCCGCGAT
>JBDUCE010000360.1:0-3501 GCA_040003635.1 Betaproteobacteria bacterium | reverse complement strand
GTCGTAGAGCGCGGGCCGGATGAGGTCGTTCATCGCCGCGTCGACGATGGCAAAGCTTCGTTGCGGACCCGGCTTCAGATAAATCACGCGGGTGAGCAGGATACCGGCGGCGCCCACCAGGCGCCGGCCGGGCTCGACGAGCAACTGTTCGCGGCGACCCGAAAACAGAGGTGCAAGCATCGCTGCGTAATCGGCGAGCTCGATCGTCGCTTCGTCGCGATAGCGGATGCCGAGCCCCCCGCCCAAGTCGATATGCGCGAGCGCGATGCCCTCCGCGGCCAGTTGGTCCACGAGGCCGATGACCTTGACGATGGCTTCGCGATAGGGGGCGAGAGTGGTGATCTGGGAGCCGATGTGGATATCGATTCCCCGAATGGCGATATGCGGCAGCCGCGCGGCGCGCCGGTAGAGCACCGGGGCGTCGCCAAAGGGCACGCCGAACTTGCTTTCACGCAGTCCGGTTGAAATGTAGGGATGCGTTTGCGGGTCGACGTCCGGGTTCACGCGAAAGCTGACTGGCGCCTTGAGGCCCATTCGACCCGCGGTCGCATCGAGCGCCTCGAGCTCGGCTTCGGATTCGACATTGAAGCAAAGAATGCCGGCATCGAGCGCCGCTTCCATTTCCGGCACGGTCTTGCCCACCCCCGAGAACACTGTCTTGCGGGCGTCTCCTCCGGCCGCAATCACCCGCGCGAGCTCGCCGCCCGATACGATGTCGAAACCGCTTCCAAGCCGGGCGAGCACATCCAGCACGGCGAGGTTGGAGTTGGCTTTGAGCGCGTAGCAGACAAGGTGCGAAACGGCGGCCAGTGCGGTGTCGTACTCGCGGTAGTTCTCCTCGATCGCCGCCCGGGAATAGACATAACACGGCGTACCGAACTCGGCGGCGATGGCCGACAGCGGCACCCGCTCGGCGCAAAGCTCGCCGTCGATGAGCGCGAAGGCGCTCACGATCCGGGTGTCACCCGCGGGGCAATGGGCGGCGGCGGCTCTGATTGAGGCCCGCGCGCATCCGGCAGCACCACCGGTGGGGTGGCCGACGGCGACGTGGATGCGGGTTTGAGGGGTCCCTTGATGCCGCATCCGCAGACGAGCGTCACGACAATGCATCCGGACAGCGACCAAAGCGAGGCACGCATCCGCGTGTGCAACAGGTGTGGAAATTCACGTAACATCGCCTGGCAATCCTAGGAGCCTGTCGGGCTTATTTTCATGTACGCGTTGCAGCGCCAAAAGGCGCGTCCGCAAGGTATCTCGGTGCGGCCGATATCGAGTATATCGGCAAGCCGGCGATGGAGCGGGAGGAAATAATGTCGAGCGACACCGAATTCATCACCGCCACCGACGCGACCCTCGCGGCGATTGGCGAGGCCCTCGACGCCGCGCTCGCCGATTCCGAAGTCGATCTCGACTGGAGCTTGAACGACGGCATTCTGGAGATCGAATGCGAGGACGGCAGCAAGCTGATCCTCAATCGGCATATGGCCAATCGCGAGCTATGGGTGGCCGCCCGCGCCGGCGGCTTTCATTTCAGGCCGCAGGAAGGAAGCTGGCGGGATACGCGCTCGGGCGCGGAGCTCTCCGTCGCGCTGACGCAGCTGCTCCTGACCCAGGCGGGGATTGCGCCGACGTTTCCGAGGCTGACCGCGCCCGGGGCGTGAGCGTCGCGCCGCGTCCGCGGATCATGCGTCGAGCAGCGCGGTCCAGTTGCCGAGCTCGCGCCGCGCCGCGACGTGTCCGGGAAAAAGTGCTTCCACTACGGCCCAGAAGCGGGCCGAGTGATTGAGCTCGGCAAGGTGCGCGACCTCGTGGGCGACGACGTACTGCGCCAGGAGGGGCGGGAGATGCACCAGCCGCCAATTCAGACGGATCTCACCCTTGTGGTTGCAGCTGCCCCATTCCGTGCGGGCATTGGTGAGCTTGAACGGCGGCAGGGAGCGCATGAGGCGGGTGGCAAATCTCGCCACGTGGGGAGTCAACAGCCGCAATGTCTCTTCGCGCAGCCAATGCGCAACGAACCCCGCCAGCAGCCGCTCTTCGTGCGGCGCGGGGTGCCGCACCGTGACATGGAACAGATCCGCCGCGATGGATCGGGTGCGCGAGGGAAACACCACGAGGGCGAGCTCGCTGCCCTGATACAGGATCGGTGCGCCGGTCTTCCATTCGCGCGGCAGCACCTCTCGCCGGCGGCCGCGCCATTCCGCCATGGTCTTGACGATCCATGCCGCGCGCTCGTGCAGTGCGGCCTCGATCTCGCGCAGCGGCGTAAATCGAGGCGCCCGCACGGCAAGGCCCGAGAGACCTATCTGCATCCCGATCGAGCGCCGCTTGGCGCGCTGCAGGCGGTAATCGACGTGCTCGCCGCGAAGAACGATCTGGCGCGCCTGGCCTTCCGCCGCTCCGCCATGATTGCCGCCGGTCAGCGAGGCGCGGTGAGGCGCGCGACTTCGTTCTCGATCCACGTTTCGATTTCCAGGGACAGGGTCTGGGGGTCCTTGCCCACCGAGCTGATCGGCGGCCCGAACGAGATGGTAACGGTTCCCGGCCGCTTGCCCAACGTTCCCTTGGGCCAGAGATATCCGGCGTTGTGCGCTACCGGCAACACCGGTACGCCCAATGCAATGGCGAGGCGCGCGCCGCCGGTCTTGTACTTGGCGCGCGTTCCCGGCCTGATGCGCGTGCCCTCCGGATAAATGGCGATCCAGAAACCCTGCCCGAAGCGTGCGCGGCCCTGCTTCACCATCTGCTGCATCGCATCGGTGCCGGACTTGCGGTCGATCGTGATCGGCGACGCCAGTGCGAAGCCCCAGCCGAAAAACGGAATCGCGAGGAGCTCCTTCTTGGCGATATAGGCAAGCGGCGGGAAGTAGCGCGTGAGCGCGAGCGTCTCCCAGGTCGAGCTGTGCTTGGACATCACGATGTGGGGCGTCGCGCCGATGCCGGTGACCACGTTCTCGCGGCCGACTTCATGGCAGGCGATGCCGCAAATCCAGCGCGCCCCCCAAAGGTTGACGGCGCACCAGCTTGCCGCCATCCGATACCGGGGTATGCGCGGCATCCAGAAGGTGAGCAGCATCAGCGCCGCATAGAACGGCGTCACCACGAGCTGAAAACCGGCAAACAGCAGCGAGCGCACGGAATCGATGGCGGCGTCAGTCGCCGGCGAGCAGCGCGGCAGCGGCGAAGGCGAGATCCGGAAAGATCGCGGTGCTGGCGGGAAAATTGCCATCGCGAAGCGTACGCTCCCCCTTGCCGGTGAGAACGAGCATAGGCTGCGCACCCACACCCTCGGCGCACTGCAGATCGCGCAGGCTGTCGCCGACGGCCGGCACGCCGGACATGTCGACGCCGAAGCGGATGCCGATTTCCTTCAGCATCCCGCACTTCGGCTTGCGGCATTCGCATGAGGCATCGGCCGAGTGCGGACAGTAGAACAGCGCATCGATGCGCCCACCCGCGAGGGCGAGCGCCCGATGCATCTTTTCGTTGATCGCATTGAGC
>JBDUCE010000359.1:0-3502 GCA_040003635.1 Betaproteobacteria bacterium | reverse complement strand
GCCTCAATTTTTTGCTGAACGAGCAGCCCGACAAGGCCATCGAGTCGTTCATCGAAGTGGTCAAGGTCGACCCGCAGACCATCGACCTTCACTTCGCGCTTGGCAGCCTCTTTCGCCGCCAAGGCGAGATCGACCGGGCCATCCGCATGCACCAGAATCTTCTCGACCGGCCCGATCTGGCAGCGGACAAGCGGCAGGCAGTCGTATTCGAGCTGGCGCAGGATTTCCATCGCGCGGGTCTGCTCGATCGGGCGGAGGAGCAGTTCACCAAGCTCGAAGGAACGCCTTTCGAGCATGCGTCCCTCGGCTTCCTGTTATCGATCTACGAGCAGGAAAAGGACTGGCCGAAGGCGATCACGGCGACCCGGCGCATGGAAGGCATCGCCAAGCAGCCTTATTTCAAGGAGATCGCGCAATACCAGTGCGAGCTGGCCCAGACCGCCTTGCTCCGCTCCGACTTCGACGCTGCACGCCGCTTCATCGACCTCGCGTTGGCCGAATATCGCGCCTGTGCGCGGGCCACCATGCTGCTGGGAGATGTCGAGGCGCAGCAAAACAATCTGCCCGCCGCCATCGAGGCGTGGCAGCACATCGAATCGCAGAATCCCGCTTATCTATCGCTCGTTGCCGACCGCCTTTGCGATGCCTACCGCCGGTCGGGCAACACCGGACAGGGCCTGCGGGTGGTGAAGGCCTATCAGTCACAGTATCCTTCGCTCGACCTTCTCAATACCGCGTTCAGCCTGACATTGTCGGAGGAGGGCGCCGCAGCCGCCGGCGACCTCATCAAGGACGAGCTGGCCCGCAATCCGACGTTGCTCGGACTGGACCGGCTACTCGAGGCGCAGCTCGTCTCGGCGCCTCCCGAGCGGCGCCACGACCTCGAGCTCGTGAAGCAACTGGTCGGCCAGCACATCAAGCGCCTGGGCATGTACAAATGCGATCATTGCGGATTTCGCGCCCGGCAGTACTACTGGCGGTGTCCGGGATGCGGCAAATGGGAAACGTATTCACCGCGACGCACGGAGAGCCCCGATGGTTTTGCCTGATTCGCCCGTCCGCTCCGCCCATCCCAGGGTGATTGTCGCGCTGGATTTCGCCAACCCCATGCACGCGCTCGGGCTCGCCGACCGGCTCGATCCCCGCCATTGTGCACTCAAGGTGGGCAAGGAAATGTTCGTCGTCGCGGGCCCGGAGCCGGTGCGCTGGATGGTGGAGCGCGGCTTTCGTGTCTTCCTCGACCTCAAGTTTCACGATATTCCGCACACCGTTGCCCAAGCCTGCGCTGCCGCGACACGACTCGGGGTCTGGATGCTCAACGTGCATGCAGCAGGCGGCAGCGCGATGATGCATGCCGCACGCGAAGCCGTCGATCGAACCGCGGCGGAAGGCGGGCGGCCGGTGCCGCTGCTCATCGCGGTAACCGTGCTCACGAGTCTCGCCGACGCGGACATGCGCGAGCTTCATATCACCGGCGACGCCGCGGGACACTCCCTTCATCTTGCGCAGCTGAGCGCTGCCAGGCATCTCGACGGCGTGGTGTGCTCGGCAGTGGAAGCGCCGGCATTGCGGGCGTCGCTGCCGGCTGGGTTCAAGCTGGTCACCCCTGGCATCCGGCCGGCCGGCAGTGCCGCCGACGACCAGGCGCGGATCATCACGCCCGAGCGCGCGATTGCCAACGGCGCCGATTACCTCGTGGTCGGGCGGCCGATCACCCAGGCGAGCGATCCGGTGGCAGCGCTGGCGCGTATCAATGCCTCCATCGGAGCAGCCGCTTGAGAATTACCATGATCGGCACGGGCTACGTGGGCCTCGTGACCGGTACTTGCCTCGCCGAAGTCGGCAACGACGTGCTTTGCCTCGACGTGGACGCGCACAAGATCGGGACGCTCAACCAGGGTGGCGTACCCATCCACGAGCCGGGCCTGGCGCCCATGATCGCGCGCAATGTGGAAGCAGGCCGGCTGCAGTTCACGACCGACATCGACGCCGCCGTCGGGCACGCCACGTTGCAGTTCATCGCGGTCGGCACGCCGCCGGACGAAGACGGGTCGGCGGACATGCAATACGTGCTGGCGGCAGCGCGCAATATCGGAGCGCGCATGACCGGCTTCAAGATCGTGGTCGACAAGTCCACGGTCCCGGTCGGCACTGCAGACCGGGTCCAATCGGCGATCGCGCAGGAGCTCGGCAAGCGCGGGGTGGCGCTGCCGTTCGCCGTGGTTTCGAATCCGGAATTTCTCAAGGAAGGCGCTGCGGTGGAGGACTTCATGAGGCCCGATCGTATCGTGATCGGCGCCAGCGACGATCGCGCCATCGCCGAAATGCGCGCGGTGTACGCCCCTTTCCAGCGCAATCGCGAACGCCTGCTGGTGATGGACGTGCGCTCGGCCGAGCTTACCAAGTACGCGGCCAACGCGATGCTGGCGACCCGTATCTCATTCATGAACGAGCTCGCCAACCTCGCCGACGATCTGGGGGCCGACATCGAGCACGTGCGTCATGGCATCGGCTCCGACCCCCGCATCGGCTACGATTTCCTTTATCCCGGCGTGGGCTATGGCGGATCGTGTTTTCCCAAGGATGTAAAGGCGTTGCAGCACACCGCCTCGAAGCTCGGCCGTCCGCTGGCGGTGCTGGACGCCGTGGAACGTGCGAACGATGCACAAAAGCTGCGGCTCGTCGAAAAGATCGTGAAGCGGCTGGGCGAGGATCTGCGCGGACGCACGTTTGCGTTGTGGGGCCTTGCCTTCAAGCCGAACACGGATGACATGCGCGAAGCGCCTTCGCGGGCAGTGATCGCGGCCCTGATCGGGCGCGGAGCGACGATGGTCGTTTACGATCCGGTGGCGATGCCCGAGGCGCAGCGCGTATTGAGCGGCATCCCGGGGATCTCGTATGCGCACTCGCCCATGGAAGCACTGGCGGGCGCCGATGCCCTGGTGGTGGTGACGGAATGGAAGGAGTTTCGCAGCCCGGATTTCGCCGCCATTCGCGCAACCCTGCGCGAACCGCTGGTGTTCGACGGCCGCAATCTGTACGACCCGGCGCTGGTACGGCAGGCCGGGCTCGAATATTTCTCCATCGGCCGCAAGTAGCCGCGGCACGACCTCCCGATGAAGCCTGAAGCTGCGCAGTTTTCTACGTGGGCCACGCGTGTCGCGGCCACGCGCGTCCTCATTGTCGGCGACGTCATGCTCGACCGTTACTGGTTCGGCGAGGTCGAGCGCATCTCGCCGGAAGCCCCGGTGCCGGTAGTCAAGATCGCGCGAATGGAAGAGCGGCCGGGCGGCGCGGCGAACGTCGCGCGTAATGCCACCGCACTGCGCGCGCAATCGACGCTGTTGTCGGTGACCGGCGCCGACGAGCCGGGTGCAGCGCTTGCCCGGTTGCTCGCCGCCGACGGGGTGCGCACGTCGTTCCATCGCGATCCCGGGATTGCCACCACGGTCAAGCTGCGGGTGATCGGCCGGCAGCAGCAACTGCTGCGCATCGATTTCGA
>JBDUCE010000024.1:0-11827 GCA_040003635.1 Betaproteobacteria bacterium | reverse complement strand
TGGCACGAACGGCGACCGCTTTCGTGAGCGTCATATGCCCTTCGCGCGCATCTTGAGCGAGACCGGTGCGTGTGTCCGCATTCCGGCCGCGCTGCTTCATCAGCGAAACGACGCCGCGCTGGATGTCCAGGCGGACCGCCATGGGCGGCGGCGGGAGCATCGAAGCCAGGAACTTCGGCGGGTCGATGCTAAGGTCGGGGCTTCGCGCCGCGCCGGCACGTTCGATGCTTCGGGCCGTGCGCGGGCGAGGGGGCATGTTCTGAGCGATCTTGATCACCTCGAGATGCAAACGGCCATTGTTGTTCTTATGAACGACCATCGTTTAGGATTGCGGGCACCGGCAGTGTAGCAAACAAAAACGATTTGTAAACCACTTTTTTTGACCGATGGTTGCCCATTGGTACTTTCGTCGATCGGATCGATTTATGGGTTGTCCACGAGTGAAAGTGCCAAGAAGAGCGGTATGTCATTGTCGTCAACCGTCTCGAATTAGTCACGTCAGGTGGTTGCCGGTCCGCCAGTGGGTTCTGGGGGTGTTTCATTCAACATCCGGCCCCTTTCCGCGGGGGTAACCCGTTTTCCCAGGAGTCGCCGGCGACCTTAGGGGAGCTGGGCAGCACGCGTCCTTGCCTGTTGGCGGCAAAAGGCGCATGGCCGGATCGACCCGATTTTTGCACAGCGGGCACGCAGATCCTCCTTTCGCCCCGGCATATCCGGACTGGGGCGAGCGATGCGCCGGCTACCGGAACGAGCGCAGGAAGTGGATGCCGAGGCTGCTGACCGTCCCCGCCTGGGCCCGCAGGCTGACTGCCTTGGTAAGGGTGTATTCAATCCGCAGGACGTTGTTGGCAGCGCTCAATCCCGCCTCGAAGATGACGTAGAGGCGATCCGATAACCGCTTGCTAAAGGCCACCACCTGACGGTCGAGGCCGCTGCCGGTGCCACTTCCGCCGCTTCCCCCGCTTCCACCGCCGGACGCGCCGCGCACCGACAAGTCATCAAGACCGATGCTCTGGGCGAGGCTGGTGCCGAAGGACGGGCCATTGCGGCTGAAAAGCGTTGCCGCGGCGGCTTGCAGCGCGGCTGTCTCGGTACCGGACGTGCGCTCGAGCCCTTGACCCAGCACCAACCAAGAGAGCTTTTCGCCCTCGGGTAGCGGCGGATTCGAGGTCAGCCGGATCTGCGGCAGACGTGCCGATCCCGTGATCTCCACCCCGGCTTCCACCGCCAGGTTCTTGCGCAGCGCCACCACGTCGAGGGTGGGGTTATCGATCGGCCCGTCGAAAATGAAACGCCCCCGCTCGATGGCCAGTTGCTGTCCGAACGCGGCATAAGTGCCACGCACCGTGGTGAGCGTGCCGCGTGCCGTAAGCGCACCGCTCGGGGTGGTGGCGATCCGTGCACGTCCTTCCAGTGTCGTGCGGAGCCCGCTGCCGGCGACCGTGAGTCGGTTTCCCAGGTCGACCTCGAGGTCAAGATCGAGCGGTGCATCCTCCGTGCGTACGCGCGCCACCGTTCGCGGCCGGCCGATGACCACCACATCGTCACCAAGTGTCGCGCCGGGCGTGCGCTCGTATTCGATATTGCCTTCGTCGATCCGCAACGCGCCCTTAAGCGCGATCCGTCCGCGGGCGAAACCGACGGCTCCGTCCCCGCTCGCGACCAGGCGCAGGTCGGGCCGGTTAGTCGCGCGAAACTTCTCGGCATGCCAATCGAGGTGGGCGCTGCTCTGGCCGTTGGTGGCGCGCCGAAAGGCCGCGAAAGGCACGGAGCCCTGTGCAACGAAGCGCCCATCGCCCCCGGTCACCATGAAGGGGTCGACATGCAGCACTTCGTTTTCAAGACGCGCACGGAGGATTCCGTCGCGCCAATGGAGGCCGTATTGCGGGGCATCCACCGTGAGCCGCGTGGCGGCGAGCGTGCCGCTGGCGCTCGGCGCGGACGAGGTTCCGGCGATCGCAACATCGAGACGCACCATGCCATCGACGAGCGCCGTGGTGCCAAGGAGCGGCTGCAAGGGCTTGAGCGATGCGAGCTCGGCGCGCACAGTCCCTTTGAGCGGCGCGTCAGGCGCGATCCGGCCCGGCGGCGCGGCGTCGACGCGACCCAGCGACAGGGCCGCATCGACGCTGCCCAGGCGGGTCGCGCGCAGCGCGGCACTGGCATCGAGCGCGTCGTTGGCGAAGGTTGCGGTGGCGCGGAGCTCGCTCAAGCCGAATGCCAACTCGCCGGCATTCACCGTACTGGCGTCGGCAAAGACATCGCCGCGCTCACGCCGGACGTTGATGGTGCCGTTCAACCGGGGATTGGCAACGACGTTCCAGTCCCCCGCCATCACCAGGGTCGTTCGCACCGGCCAATCATTCCTCGAGAAGCGCGCAAACGCCGCGACGGGAACGCCGGCAAAGCTTCCCCGGCTGGTAATCCGGCCCTGGTTCCAGTCGAGTGTCGCGATGTCGAATGCGCCCTCGGGCAAGCGCACATGGGCATCGGTCAGGGCGACATGCGTGCGGCTTGCTTCAAGGCGCGCGGGTGTCGTGAGGCGGACTGCATAATCACCACGATTCTCGAGCTGGGTGATGGTGCCGGACCAGGCCAGCCCCGCAGGGGTGAAGCTCGCCGCGGGTGCCAGAGCGCCGCTGGCGCTCGCTTCGACGTCTATTCCGTCGCCGATCACGGCGAGTGTGGCACGGTGCTCGGCCAGCGTGCCCGCGACGTTCGCCTTCACGCGGTCGAAGATCTGCTCCTGCCACGTCACCTGCACGGCGCGAAGATCGAGGGCCAGCGCTCGCGTTCGCAGCTCGCTCGCCCCGTAGCCGCTGCCGGGCGCAACGGAGGCCGAAAACTCGGCGCTGCGGGCACCGTTGCTGCCGATCTGCAGCCGATCGGCGTGGCCGGTGAGATCGAAACCAAGACCGTTGAAAGCGCCCATCAACTGGCCGTTCAGCTGCAGCCCGCCGGCGAGTCCGGCCGGCAGCTTGTCGGCGGCGATCGGCGTGAGATCCTGAAGGCGTGGTACGGCAAGGTTGACTCGCAGGCGATCAGCCGCGCCTCCCAAATCGCCGTTGGCGGCGAGCGCCGCGCTGCCGATGCGCAATTCCGCCGTCACGCCTTGCACGCGATCGCGCCCGTACGCACCGCTGATCCGGCCGCTCGCCGGCAGCCCGCGCAGTCGCGAGGTCGGGGCCAGGAACACGGTGCCCTGGGCGGCCAGCGTCGGCTTCAAGTGGCCGCTCGCGTCCACCGTCCCATCCAGCGACGCTGTCGTGAAGGGACCAAACCGTGAGGGATCGAAGCGCCGCGCGGTGGCCGCGACCTTGAAGGCGCGCTTGCCGGACCAATCGAAGCGTCCGGCGCCGGTGAGCTCGCCGCCGCCGGCACGTGCGTGCATGCGCTTGACCTCGACGACGGTGCCCGCAATGCTCGCGTCGAAGTCGAGTGCCATGTCCTGCTGCGAGAGCGCGGCGACCACGTGTTGCGTTGCATTTTCCAGCCGCGCCTCGACCGTGCCCGCGAGCCGCGTGGGCAGCAACGTGCTGTAGATCGTTGCCAGATTGATGGCCTGCAACTGGAGACGCCATGTGCTGCCCGCGCCGCCGGGGGTCGCCGGCGCGAGTTGCACGGTTCCCGCGCCCTCGACCCTGCCCCCTCCCGGCAGCGTGCCGAAGAGCTTGTCCAGCCGCACGCTCGCTTCGGACAGCGCGAAATCCCCGTTGAGCGACCGGAGCGGCAAACGCTGATGATCGATGGCACCAGGCTCCCTGTTCGCCGCGCGAAAGTTTCCCGCCAGTATCGAGTCCACTCCGGGCGCGCCATCGATCGAAAGGGTCAGGTCGGTCCTCGGCAGGGTTGCATCCAGCGTCGCGAGGTCGAGATGCTGCAGCGCCACTGCCAGGGCCTTCAGCGGCACGCTGTCGAACGGAGCCAGTGCGGCGCTGGCGGTTAGGCTCGCGTCGCCGAGCCGGCCGGAGGCCTTGATGTCGAGTGCGTCCAGCGTCCCGCCCACCGCGACGTCGGCGCTGGGCGAATGCAATACCTCGGTGCCCTGCAATAAAAAACTGCCGCGCACGGCAAACGGCGGCCGTGCGCCGAGATCGAGGTCCCCGGCGAGCGTGCCTTGCTCCGCTGCGAGCGTGATGGCGGACAACCGGTGCATTTCGGGCCCGCCCTGATAGCCAAACCCGATACCCGTAATCACCCATTGCGCCTTGCCGCTGTGCAGCTCGAGGCGGCTGACGGCCGCGCGATCGATGACGAGAGGGAACGGCAACGCGAGGGAAGAAGGCAGACGGCTTTCGCCGCCGGTGCCAAGTCGGACCCGAATCTCGGCGGCGCGAAGCTCGTTGACATGCAACCGGCGATCCAACAGCGAAGCCGGCGACCACGTGAAGATGACGTCTCGCGCGGTCACCATTTTTTCACCGTCGTCGTAAGTCAACTCGCCGGCATGGACGCCCGATAGCAGGGAGCCGCGCGCGTCACGCACCGTGAGATGCCCGTCGCTGCGGCGCTCGAGCTCGGCCAGGAAATAATGCAGCCCCGCATCGCTGTCGAGCCACCTCCACAACGCGACGAGGGCGATAATGAAGATCGCGAGCAAACCCGCCAGCCCGAGCCACCAACGCCGCCGGCGTGGCGAGGCCGGCACCCCGTGTTCACGTCGCGTCTGCGTTGCGTCGAAATCCTCCATCGCTTCGCGCCAGGCTAGAACGTGATTCCGACGGACATGTGCAGGCGGAGTTGGCGCCTGGCTTCTCCGTAGGCCAGGTCGATGCGAAGCGGTCCGACCGGGCTCTTGATGCGTGCGCCTGCGCCGTAGCCGACGACCGGTCGCAGCTGTGACAGGTTGTCGCCGGCATTGCCGGCATCCACGAATACAGCCGCCCCGAGCTGCTCGGTGAAATAGTGTGCGGCTTCGACGCTCCCGACCGCGTAGTACCGCCCTCCGATGGTGGCCTCGCCGCGAGTAACGCCGAGGCTCTCGAACGCATAGCCGCGCACGGTGGTATCGCCGCCGGTGCGAAACAGCAAGGCGGATGGAACGCCGGAACGCGTGCTTGCTAGAACCGCGCCGGCTTCGGCCCTGAACTGGATCGTGTTGTCACGCCCGAGGGGCATGTATGCCGCGAACTGGGCGATCCCGCGTCCGAACGATCGGGTCGCGATCGGCGCGACCCCGATCTCCGTGTTGAGCACGTAACCACGAGTCGGTGCGATGAGGACGTCGACGTTGCGCCAAGTATGGTCGAGCGCAGCATACAGCGCATGGGAACGCTCGGTCGGAAAGTCGGCCGGCCGCTGGTCGTCTTCGTAATAGGTGAGCGAATAGCCGGTGCGGTTACGCTCCTCGAGGGTATGCCGGCGTACGCCGAGCAGCGCCGTGCGCGTCCTGAGACCGGCAATGTCGGTGCGTTCGACTTTGGCTTGCAGCGCATCGAGGTAGCCCGTCGCGGTCGGCGGCCGCGTCAAGCGGAAGCCCAGATTCTGGATCTTGAGATCGAGCCGTCCCTCGAGCTCGAACTGCGTCGCCCGCCGGTCGACATTGACGTCGGTGTATCGGAGGTCACCGCGGATGGCGCTGTCAGTCGAATACGCGATGCCGCCTTCGATGCGACGGCGTGGCGCCTCGATGCCGGCGATGCGGATGATGCCGGCCTGCGCCGTAGCCGGATCGGGATCGAGTCGCGCCTGGACGCTGGCAAAATAGCCCGATGCCTGGAGCCTTCGGACGTATTGGTCGAGGCGCTCGCTGGTGTAGGGCTCGCCCACGGTCAGGGTGTTGAAGTTCCGCACCATGGCAAGGTCGTATGTTTCCAGCCCCTCGACCTCGATGGCGCCGAAGTAAAACGGCGGGCCGCTCTCGATCTCAACGTCCAGCACGGCGGAGCGGCTTTCGGGATCGATACGGGCCTCGCTGCGGGTAATCCGTGCCGCGGCATACGCGCTGGACGCAAGCGTGGTGGCGGTCTGGAGTTTCGCGTCGTCCCACGCCACCTGCCGGAAGCGGCTTCCCTCCGGTAGCTGCCAGTTGCGCCGCATCTGCGCGATGGCCGCGCTGCCCAGCGCATCGCCTTGCGCTGCAGGGCCGGTGACCGTCAGATGCACCGCCTCGATGTGCACTGCTTCGCCGGGCTCGAGCGTTACGCGCACGATCCGGCGCGCGCCTGGATCGCCTGCTGCGTCGACGGCAAGGTCGACGCGCGGAGAAAAATAGCCTTCCGCCGCCGCCGCTTCCTTGACCTGATCAATGCCCTCGCGCAGCAACCGATCGAGCACCACCGCCGTCATTTCGTCGTAGTCCTGCCAGCGCACGAGGTCAAGGGTTTTCTCGAGCGTGGCCTTGAGTGCGCGCGGGGCATCGATCACGACGGAAAAGCGGATGCGCGCGGTATCGTCGTCCGCCGTGGACTCGGCGAAGCAATTACGAGCGGCGAGAGCGATGACGAGATACAGCAAGGGCGCGATCCACTGCACGCGATGCCCGTAGGTCATCGGGTAACCTCATCACGCGCCGGCAGACGCGGCCGCCGCGTGATGGTTTCAGGTGGTGCGGGAAGTGAGCCCATTTCGAAGCTGAAAAGATGGATTCCTGCGTTCGCGGGCGTTTGCGGGAATGACAGGTGAGAGGAATTGGCCGGCCCGATAGACAACGTGTTGCCACTTTGCAGCCAGGCAAACGCCGGACCGGCCCGGACGTCCTGCGCTCTAAGTAGAGCAGCGAATTTTAACCCGACGCCCGCTGCCCCGCCGGCGGACGATCACAGCGTGACCCGCGCGGTCACGTGTTCAGGCCAGGAAACCCAGGTCGCTGGTGGCAAACCTGGGAAGGTTCGGAAACACTGCGGCGAGGTCTGCGGCACTGACGCCAAACCAGCGGCCCAGTGTTGCACCGTATTGATCGACCGAGCTGGTCGGGATCCATCGGCCTTCGCGTTCCGCATCGCTGGGTCCGCCGAGGATCAGTTGCGGATATTCACCGTAAAAGTCGCCGCCCTTCACGGCATCCCCCAGCACGAAATGGTGATTACCCCAGGCATGGTCGGTGCCTCCGCCCGACGCCGGTTGCAGCGTCCGGGCAAAATCGGAGAGCGAGAATGTCGTGACTTGGCTCGCAACCCCGAGGGTCACCGTTGCATCGTAAAAAGCCTTCAAGGCCGGCGAGAGCTCGCGCAACAGCGCGTCCTGCCGCCGCAGTTGGTCGTTATGGGTATCGAAGCTTCCCAGTTGCACGAAGAATATCTGCCGCCTGGCACCCGTTGCAGCCCGCGCCTCGATCATGCGCGCCACCTGCAGGAGCTGTTTTGCGGTATTGGTCGTCAGCCCGGAGAACAGCGGCGCGATGGCCGAGCCGCCGCCGGTCAGGATCGGATTCACCGTTGCCGACAAGCGCAGGGCCTGGGCGCTGATCGCATTGGCATTGCCGGCGAGGATGTTGCCGGTGTCCTCCGCCAGCAACGCATTCACGGCGGCAAGGCGCGCGTTGGCGGCAGCATTTCCGGTGTAGCCGGCGAGCGCGAATGATCCCGAAACGGGAATGGTCAAGGGAACGCTCGACGATCCGGTCGTGAACAATACCGTTCCGTCGAGCGAGGTGATGACCGGAAAGCCGCTCCCCGCATTGAGACTCTGAATCTTGTCCGCGAGGCGACCGCCCCAGCCGGTTCCTGCGGCAGCGTTGGATACCGCACTCTGCCATTGCGCCTGCTGATCGGAGTGGGAGTAGAGCGAAAGCGGACGCACGCCCGCACTGTATTGCGCCGGGGTCGTCGGCTGGACCAGGGTGCCGACATTGGCCAGCACCGCGAGCTTGCGCTCACCGAAAAGCACCTGCAGCTCCGACAGCGCAGGATGCAGTCCGTACGGACGCGATGATCGCAGCGGCATGATGGGGAGCAGCGAGGCCTGCGCGAGCTGGATGCCGGAGGCGGCGGTGCGCACGGCCGCGTATTGCGCATAGCCGGCAGTATCGATGGGGATGATCGTATTGTTGCCGTCATTGCCGCCGAACATGAATACGCACACCAGCGCCTTGTAGTCGCCCGCCGGAGTGCCCTGGGCATGGGCCGTTGCCAGCGCCCCCAGCGCATCGAATCGAGAGGCGAGACCGAGCGCCGAAAGCGCGCCCGCCCGGCGAAGGAAGGCACGGCGGTCCGGATGTTGCGGCTGTTTCATTATTAGCGCTCCACCTGAAACGACGACGACGTCACGATGAGATAGAAAGCCGTGCGGGCACGGGCCAATGGATCGGTCGCCGGAACAGCCGCGATCGCGGCCAGAATCTTCGCGCGCGCACCGGCCCCCAGGGTACGGTGCAGGAGCAGGGCATCGAGCCGATCGATCAGCGCGTTGGGATCCGATGCCAGCGCGGTGAGGCCGCTCCAATCGGGCTGCGTGCCGGTCGCGCCGGCCAGTGTCGTGATCGGGGCAATGGTGCCGAAGGCGAAGGTGTTGGCAAAGTTGTAACGATTGATGGCCGTACTCGCATTCTGGATCGCGAACTCGGGGCCGATGATGGACGTGCCGGGGACAACGTAGGTGGGCGGATAATAGTTGAATACGGATGCGGGATAGAACAACCGCTGGCCCAGGCTGTCGCCCTGCGCCCCGAAGTAGACGCCGTCCGACCTGGCATCCACTGCGCGTGCTGCTGCGGCCATGAACAGCGCGGGCTCACGCAGCTTGCCATACCCAGGATCGAGCTTCACCGCACCGCGCGCTTCCGGATCGACCAGCACCGCCCTTATCACGGCTTTCAGATCGCCGCGCACGCCCTGGCCGTTGTCGTTGAAGGCGCTGGCCACTCGTGCCACGTATTGCGGTGAAGGATCGCCGGTCACGAGCTTCTGGATGAGCTGGCGTCCGATGAACGGGCCGACGTTGCGATGAATGAACACGTTGTGCAGCGCGGCGGCCAGGTCGGTTTGCATCGGCGCGCCGGCAGGCAGCGTGATGTCGTTCAGGAGCGGGCCCTTGGCGGCGGTGTCGTGATTGTTTGCGACCGCCACCATCTCGCCGAGAAAATTCTTCGGATTGTGCGCGCGCGCCGGCACTCCGGTAAGCACGGGGTAGGTCCAGCCGGTGAAGACATGCGCAAAGCCTTCGATGGTGTCCTGGTCGTACGAGGGAATCGGCTGCCCTGCCGCATCGAGGACCTTCGTCCCATCGCTCGCCAGCTCCCAGACGCCGATGGTGAAGAGCTGCAGGAGCTCGCGCGCGTAATTTTCGTTGGGCGCGACGATGCCGGCAGGCTTGTCGTTGTTCACCATGTTGAGGTAATCACCCATGACCGAGGACAGGGTCACGGCCGTCATCAGGCTTTCGAAATTGCCGAAAGCGCCATCCAGAAAGATCTGCTGGTACGCGCCCATGCCATAGGCGACGTTGATGTCGAGACCCGAGGTGACGAAGATCTGCGACAGCGCGAAGGCGACGCGCTGGCGCAACTGGTCGTTGCCTTCGATGGCGTTCCTGAAAAATGCGTTCTGCAGCAGGAAGAGCGAGTAGTAATCCCGCCCGCACTGCGGATCAGGATCCGCCGCGCAGAAAGTGGCTTGCTGTCCCACCGGCACGTATGGCGCGGCCGGGTAGCGCGATGAGCGCGCCGCGAACTGCTCGTCGAGGAATGCCGGTATGCCGACCGCCTGCACGCGCGCCACCAGCGCGGCCTGGGGCCCGAACGTCGCCTGCTCGAGCAAGCGCACGACGTCGGCTTCGACCTGGGTGGACGACAGCGGCGAGCACATCACCACGCCTTCGAGGATCGATGCGCCCGCCATTTTTTGATGCATGGTCAGATCGGTGAGAAAGCGATGGTTGGATTCGCTCACCGTCTTTCCCGGGTAGAAACTGCGATAAACGGGCGTGGTGTCCGCCGCACACTTGCCGCTCGCGTCCGGCAGGTCGATCCAGTACGCAATGCTTTCGAAGGTCCATTTCGGGTTTTGCCTAACCAGCGCGCACTCCTGCGCGTTGGCGGTGTAGAAGTGCGAGTCGGGACCCGATCCCGGCGTGCCAAAAAAACGGCACACCGGCACCGATCCGGCGCGGTCTTCCGCGCGTGCCCACACCTTGAATTCGACACCGGTGCGCGACCAGCCGCGTACCTGTGTGCCGGCATCGAGCATCGCGGCCTCGTCGGGGTACGCGGTCGTGAAGTAGTGATTGAGGCCGGCGTTGTAGAACTCGATCGCGGTTCCCGTGGGCTCGACGGCGAGGGCTGGAAACGACATTGCGCAGGTGCCGAGCGCGAGCGCCTGCAGATACGTTCGAATCACATCGCGATCGGTGAATCTCATCGGTGCTCTCCCGTGCGTCCCGTGCGGCGTGTCGTGGTTCCCGCCTAACGCAACATGAACTGTTCCGCTGACATGTGGGTGTAACGGTTTGTGATGGAGTGTAACCTGCGCTATTCCGTTGTCATAAAAGCGCCTGGCGGCGGGTCGGGCCGGGGGTGGCTTGAGGACCTGGGGGCCGCGTGCGGCGCAGGTCGCGGCAGGTGCGGGGCGGCCGCCGGAGCAGCCTGGCAGGGGTTTCGCGGGGCGCAGCGAACGATCGTACGGGGACTTCCGGTTATTCTACCTTTGACCTGCCAATCGACGCGAATAGGTATTACTAACGCCTTGTTATTTATAGACTGAATCATATTTGCAACATGGACACTAAGTCGTTGTTCGCAAAAAAGAAAGTCGTTGACCGGGGTCCTTTTTGTCACTTATAGTGCCTCCGAGTGGTAAAAAGTGGGTAGAAGTGGGTGAAAGGCCTTCCGATCGGCGGCGAGGTCAATTAGCGCTTACTTCGCTCGCTGAGGGGAGCGGGGGTGGGGGCAACCAACGACGCGGATGGAGCACTGCACGGACCGGTGTTCCGTGGCGTGAACCACCTCGCCCTCGACGCCAAGGGACGCCTCGCGATTCCGGCGCGGCACCGCGAGCCGCTGGCAGGGCCGGTCCGTGGCGGCACGCATTCGGACGGTCTCGTCCTCACCGCTGACGCGAGTCAGTGCCTTCTGCTCTATCCGCGCGCGCTATGGGAGCCCATCCAGGCGCGCCTCATGGCGCTGTCGTCTTTCGATGCGCCGATCCGAAACCTGCAACGCCTCCTGGTGGGCCATGCCGACGACGTCGAAATGGATGGCGCCGGACGCATCCTGGTGCCGCCGGCGCTGCGCCAATACGCCGCGCTGGAGCACCGGGTCGTGCTCGTCGGGCAGGGCAATAAATTCGAGTTGTGGGACGAGGCGCGCTGGACGGCGCAGACCGCGCGGGCGGTGGCATTTCCAGAAGGGGCGTTGCCACCGGAGCTGACCGGCTTCTCGCTGTGACCGATGATCGCCATGTTCCCGTCCTTCTCCAAGAAGCGCTGGCCGGTCTCTGCCTCGGGCCGGAGGCGTGCGTGGTGGACGCTACGTTCGGACGCGGGGGCCATTCGCAGGGAATCCTCGCCGCACTCGGCCCCCGGGGCCGGCTCGTGGCACTGGATCGCGATCCGGCCGCTGCGGCGGCTGCCGAGTCGATTCGCGACCCGCGATTTTCGTTTCACCGCGCCTGGTTTTCGCAATTGCGCGAAGTCCTCGCGGCCTGCGCCATCGACGGTGTCGACGGCATCCTGCTCGACCTCGGCATTTCCTCACCCCAGATCGATGACGCGCTGCGCGGATTTTCGTTTCGTGCCGATGGCCCGCTCGATATGCGCATGGACCCGACCCGTGGTGAAAGCGCCGCGGAATTTGTTGCGCGCGCGACGCCGCGCGAATTGACGGAAGTGCTCCGCGATTATGGTGAAGAACGGTTTGCTCAATCGATTGCAGGAGCAATTGTTGCGGCTCGCG
>JBDUCE010000358.1:0-3506 GCA_040003635.1 Betaproteobacteria bacterium | reverse complement strand
CCCTGCCGCGCGCAGCGCCGGCAGGATCGAGGCCAGGTGGGTGCGCGCCCGCACCAGGATCGCGACATTTTCCCGCGGCTGCGACGCCAGGGCGTCACGCACGCGGCAGACCACGCGGGTGGCCTCGTCGTGGTCGGTCGATGCAAGATCGACGGTGGGGGATGCGCCGTCGCGGCGCGGATGGCTCGCGACCGAAGGCTTGAACGCGACGGCACCGCGTACCGGGTTGTCGGCATCGGGCAATACCTTGGGCAACACGGCGTTGACCCAGTCCACGATTCCTGCCTGGGAGCGAAAATTGCGCGACAGGGTAAGCGGCTCGACCGCGACATCGCCGATCCGGCACTCGCTCTGTGCCGCGAGAAAGAGGCTCACTTCGGCCTCGCGGAAGCGGTAGATCGACTGCATCGGATCACCGACTGCGAAGAGCGTCCGCCCGTCGCCCGCCACCCATCCTGCGGTCAGTCGCAGCACGAGATCGCGCTGCATGAGCGAGGTATCCTGAAACTCGTCGATGAGAAGATGTCCGATGCGTTGATCGAGTGCCAGCAATACGTCCGAAGGCGCGTCCGGCGTCCCCAGCGCCAGCAGCGCAAGCTCCGTCGCTTCGCTGAAATCGATGGTGCGTTGTGCCGCGAATTGCACTTTGAGCGCGGCCGCGACGCGTGGCAGCACCGTCAACAAGGCGGCAATCATTTCCCATGTCGCTTCCGCATAGCGGCGCGGCGGCAGATGGCGGACGGCATCCATCGCTTCCGCCAATCCGGGTACCTGCGCCAATTCGGCCAGCAGAGCGAGCATCTCGCGTTTGCGTGCCTTGCGCTCCGCCGCTTTTTTGCCGGCGGCGCCCGTAGGCGCGAAACCCTGCGTCTGGTTAACCGTCTTGCGCCAGGCCGGCGTTTTCACCAGCAACCAATTGGCGAGGCTCGCCCAGTCAGCCATTTCGTCGCAGGTTGTACCGGGAATCCCGCCTGCCTCGTGACATGCGTGCAAGGCGCGCACCAGTTGCGCGCTGGCGGGCTCGCCGGTGAGATGGGCCAATGCGTGGCGCGCCAAAGCCGCAAGGCGCGGCAGCGCATTCGCCGGGAAAAGCGCATGCGCCGCCGCGAGCCGCGCTTCGATCTCCTCGACGAGCGTCGCCTCGAGTGCCGCGCGCAACCCATCGGGGTCGATGCCGACGAGGTGCCGCAGCCATTGGTCGCGCTTGCGCAGTAATTCTGCGAGGAGATCCACGACCCGCTGGCCATCGTTGTCGAGGTGATCGAGCAAGGTTCGCCACGCCGTGTCGCCGGCCGCGGCGTGCGTGAGGGCTTCGCTCGCGGCGGCATGGTAGAGCGCCTCCGGATGCTCGCTGAAGGCCGGCATTGCACCGGTGCGAGTGGTCAAGGGAGCTTCCCGTGCAAGTCCGGTGGCAAGGGCATCGATCGTCATCAGCCGCAGACGTGCAGGATGGTCGACGAGATGCCAACCGAGTGCACCATCGCGCGTCAACGCTGCCTGGGCCAGGGCGCGGGTGCGTTGCGCGTGCGCATCGCTGACGGGAACGCCGGCTGCGGCGTCGCGCAAGGCGTTGATGATGCGTTCGCGCATCTCGCCGGCCGCCTTGCGGGTGAACGTCATCGCCAGGATCGATTCCGGACGCTCGACCGTTGCCAGCAACGCGAGAAAGCGCTGGATCAGGAGCTCGGTCTTGCCGGAACCCGCCGGCGCCTGTACCAGAAACGAGCGTGTGACGTCGAGTGCGCGCAGCCGCTGCGCGTCGTCGTCGCGCGCCATGAGGGAGGGATGGAGCGAGGCGTCAGGCATCGGGGGCGCTCGCGCCGTCGGTGTTCGAGGGGCCGCCGATCCGGCACAAAAGCTGCCGACCGCAGCGGCGGCAGGTGGCGCTCTCCCGCGGCGTAACGCCGGCTTGTCCCGCCGCGTAGGCACTGGCCGCTGCACCGAGGTGCAACTGCCACCATGCTTCGACCGCTGACCAGTCGGCGAAGGCAGGCTCCGAAGCGTGCGTGGGGCCCGTCGTGGCGCTCGTTGCACCGGTGCCGGCCGCGGCGCCGGACCGTTGCGTAACGGCAGTCAATCCGGGCCATGCGGCGACATCGGCGGCCAGCCCCATCGCGGTAATGGCATCGGGCCGCAATTGGACATAGGCCACCGCCCGCACCGCGGTTTCGGGCGCCATCGCGCGGCACGCCAATGCATAAAGACCCAGTTGCGGGGCCCGCGGGCGTCGCGCATCGAACCAGCGCGCGGGCTTTTCCGCGAGACCGCCCTTGTAATCGATGATCGCGATGCCGCCGTCGGCAAGCGTATCCACGCGATCGAGCCGCATTCGCAACCGCAGGCCGCCGAGCGCCAAGGTCGCATTCGCTTCCACCGCTTCCACCACAAACGCGGGCCGGTCCCGCTCATGGGCGAGCCATGCGGTGAGGATACGGATGAGACGCGTCGATTCGCCGGCCACCAATGCGGGCGCAACTTGTCGCCACCGCCGCGGGGTGAGCTCAGCGCGGGCCCGCAGCGCGGCGTCCGCAACACGCGCGGACAATGCCTCCGGCGCGAGTTGCAGCAAGCTCGCCTGGTCGCGCGTTTCCCGCCAGAAGTGCGCCAGGGCCGCATGAATCAGCCGACCCCGCTCCGACGCCGACAAACCTTCGAGCGGCATCGGCCAGGGATCGGCATCGAGGCGCGCAGCGGCCACGGCCTGAAACGGGCAATTGGCGAATTGTTCAATGAGGTAGGCGCCGCCGCGCGCATCGCTTTGTGGCGGCACGGGTGGAATCATTGCGTCATCGAGGGCTTCGAGCACGCCCGTTGCTGCAATGTCCGCGGTGTAGGAAGTCGCCGGATCGGGCAGGCGACGTTCTGCCCACGGCAAGAGCAAGGCCGAAGGCAGCAGCGGCGTATCGCCGTCGCGTTGCGCCGAGGACATGACGACTTCGGGCGCACCGCGTGCCAGCAATGCGGTCAGTGCTTGCGCGTACGCGAGCTCACGCGCCGGCGAGGAGCGCGGCACACCGCGGTCGCGCTGCCAGGCCAGGGGCAGGAATGGATTGGGCGCAGGTGCCGGCGGCCAGCGCTCCGCGGTGAGCCCCGCAATCCAGAGGGCGTCGAAGGGCAGGCCTGCAGCTTCGAGCACGCCGAGGATCGCAATGGGCGCCGGCGAAGATGCCGGCGCAAACACCGTCTCCTGCGCGAGCCGCTGCAATGCCGACAACGCGGCATCGCGGGAAAGACGCGTCTCCACCGCGGCCAACTCGGCAAAGCCGGTCAGGAGCTCTTCCCACGCTTGCCTCGCCTGCCACTCGGCACTGTCGAACGCGCGATCTCCGGGCCAGCCGCAACGCTCGAGCCATGAGCGCCAGCGATCGACCCATACCCGCGGCGTAGCACGCGACGCGAGAGGCCGCTCGCGACCCGCCGCGATCCATCGCCGCCCGAGATCGCCATCGACCTCGAGCAACGCTTCGGTGGCGGCGTCGAAGTCAATGGTCTTGCATCCGGTCTCG
>JBDUCE010000357.1:0-3515 GCA_040003635.1 Betaproteobacteria bacterium | reverse complement strand
CCCGGTCGAGCTCGCTGAACTTGTCGGAGGTGGCCCAGTAAGGCACCAGGTTGGAATTCGCGATCAGGACGCGCGGCGCGTCGGGATGGGTCCTGAACACACCGACCGCCTTGCCCGACTGGATGAGCAGGGATTCGTCCTCTTCGAGGGCGATCAGCGCGCGAATGATCGCGTCGTAACACGGCCAGTTGCGCGCGGCGCGGCCGCTGCCGCCGTAAACGACGAGGTGCTGCGGATCTTCCGCGACCTCCGGGTCGAGATTGTTCTGCAGCATCCGGTAGGCGGCCTCGATGAGCCAGTTCCGGCAGGTGAGGGTAGTCCCCCGTGGCGCGCGGATAATGCGCGTCGGGTCGAACCGCAAATCTTCCACTGCGCCGGAATCTTTCATCGCCTCACCCTTTCGGTGCCGCTATCATCGCCATCGCCGCGCGTGGCGGAGGGGCGCATTCATGGTAGCACCCGCGGGCGAATGGCCCTCACGCGTCGCAGCGCGCCAAGTGCTGCGGGGTGGCGCGCGCCGGCACGGTATTCTTGTCATCCGCGCCACCGGCGGCGCGGTGCTGAATTTATCTCGATCGGCCGACCGACCGCCACGACGGCGGACCACCAGCCTTCACACCATCCCGTGACCGTCAATTTCCTGCGCGTCTATACCCCGTTCGCCGCGGGTTACTTTTTGTCGTATCTCTTCCGGACCGTGAACGCGGTGATCTCGCCGGAGCTCACCCGGGAATTGGCCCTCTCGCCGGCGGCGCTCGGCCTCCTCACCAGCGCGTATTTCATTGCATTCGGGGCGATGCAGATTCCGGCGGGCATGCTGCTCGACCGTTACGGTCCGCGTCGGGTGGAGCCCGCGCTGCTGCTGGTGGCGGGCACTGGCGCGCTGGCCTTCGCCTCGGCCGGCGGCGAGATGGGTTTGCTCGCGGCGCGGGCACTCATCGGCTTGGGCGTTGCCACGTGCCTCATGGCGCCGCTCAAGGGCATCGCCGTATGGTATCCGGCCGGGCGCCAGGCGTCGCTGTCCGGCTGGATGATGGTGGCGGGCGGTTGCGGTGCGCTGTTCGCCACCGCGCCGCTGGAAATTGCGTTGCGATTCGTCCATTGGCGCACGATTTTCGCGGGGCTCGCGCTCGCTACCTGCACGGTGGCGATCTGGATGTGGTGGCAGGTGCCGGATACGCCGAAGGCGAGACAGACGATGGGCTTGCGCGCGCAATGGACGGGGGTCAAGGTGGTGTTTGCCACACCGCGATTCTGGTGGATCTCGCCGCTGGCCGGATTCGGGATGGGCGCGTTCATGGCGATCCAGGGCCTGTGGTCGGTGCCGTGGCTCATGGAAGTCGACGGTTACGACCGGGTCGTGGCCGCGCGGCACCTGTTACTGATGGGTGTGGTGACGTTGGGCGGCTACGTCTTTCTCGGCAGCTTTGCCACCCGCCTGGCCGCGCGCGGGGTGCGCACGCAGCATCTGTTCGGACTTGGGTTCGGACTCAACACGCTGGCGCTCGGCGCCATCGTGGGCGCGCTGCCCTGTACCTATGTCTGGTGGGGGCTGTACGGCCTGGGCGCCGCGGTCAACGTGCTCGGCTTTACCGTGCTCTCGGATGGCTTCGCGCGCGAGTTGACCGGCCGCGTCAACACGGCGCTCAACCTGCTTATGTTCAGCGGCAGCTTCTTCGCCCAGTGGGGCATCGGACTCGTGATCGACATGAGCCGCCAGGCGCTCGGGATGGATACGGCCGGCGGGCTCAGGATGGCCTTCAGCATGGTGCTGCTGCTCGAAGCCCTCGCCTATGCGTGGTTCGCCTTCGGCTGGCGTCGGCACGCGAGCCTGCCTCACGGCGCCGTGCGCGTGGGAGCGTAAGCACTATGCATCTCCATGTGCTCGGCATCTGCGGCACGTTCATGGGCGGCATCGCGGCCATTGCCAAGGCGGCTGGCCACACCGTCAGCGGCTGCGATGCCAATGTCTATCCGCCGATGAGCACGCAGCTCGCGACGTTGGGCATCGGCCTCACCGAAGGCTGGGATCCGGATCAACTCGAGGGCATCGCCCGCGACGCCGATGTATTCGTGATCGGCAACGTCATCACCCGCGGCAACCCGCTGATGGAAGCGGTGCTCGATGCCGGGCGAGCGCACATCTCGGGGCCGCAATGGCTCTACGAGAACGTGCTCCATGAGCGCTGGGTGCTCGCGGTGGCGGGCACCCACGGGAAGACCTCCACGACCGCGATGCTGGCATGGATCCTGGACTACGCGGGACTCTCGCCCGGATTCCTGATCGGCGGGGTGGCCATCGACTTCGGTATTTCGGCGCGATTGTCGGGCGCCGACCGGAGTGCGTTTTTTGTGATCGAGGCCGACGAATACGACACTGCGTTTTTCGATAAGCGTTCCAAGTTCGTGCATTACCATCCGCGCACGGCGATCCTCAACAATCTCGAATACGACCACGCCGACATCTTTCCCGACCTCGCGGCGATCGAGACGCAGTTCCATCACCTCGTTCGGACCGTGCCAAGGCAGGGGCGTCTCATTGTCAATGGCGGCGAGGCGGCGCTTGACCGGGTGCTTGCGCGCGGGGCCTGGAGCGAGATCGAGCGCTTCGCCTTCGATGGCGCCGACACCGCGGCAGAGGGCTGGACCATCGGCGACGACGGCACCGTCCAATTCGCCGGTGCTACTCAGGGCCGGTTGCAGTTCGGGGAAGCCGGCCGCCATAATCAACTCAACGCGCTGGCCGCCATCGCCGCGGCGCGCCACGCCGGCGTACCCGTTGCCCACAGTCTCGCGGCACTCGCCGAATTTCGCGGCGTCAAGCGGCGCCTGGAAACCCGCGGGGTCGTCGCCGGGATCACGGTCTACGATGACTTCGCGCACCACCCCACTGCCATTGCGACAACCATCGAGGGATTGCGCCGGCGCATCCGCGGCGGCCGCGTGCTGGCGGTGCTGGAGCCACGCTCGAACACCATGAAGCAGGGCGCGGTCAAGGCGGCACTGGCCGCAAGCCTCGAAGGCGCCGACCGCATTTTCTGTTACGCCGCGAATGTTCATTGGGACGTGGCCGGTGCGCTGCAGTCGCTGGCCGATCGCGTGGCGGTGATCGACGACATCGATCGGCTCACCGATGCCATCGTGGCCGAGGCACGTTCCGGCGATCACATCCTGGTCATGAGCAACGGCGGATTCGGCGGCATCCACGACCAGCTGCTCGACCGCCTGCAAGCTGGAACGGCCAAGGCCGCCGCTCCGGGCTGAGCCTTAAGGGCGCGCGACCAAATGCCGGCGCCAACGCAGATGGAAACGCCAACGCCGACGATCATCTACCTGCACGGGTTCAACTCGGCGCCGACCAGTGCGAAAGGGCGCCTTCTGGCGCAGGCGGCCGCGGACTTGCCTTCACCGCCGCATTTTTACTTGCCGCAGCTTCCGCACCCGCCGGCGCAAGCCATCTATGAGATAGAAGTATTGCTTCATGCCCGCGCCATCGATACGAGCACGCTCACGTT